>NZ_JBKHUP010000030.1:0-69835 GCF_046565525.1 Coleofasciculus sp.
CCACCGGCTTCGCTCAACCCACCGGCTTCGCTCAACCCACCGGCTTCGCTCAACCCACCGGCTTCGCTCAACCCACCGGCTTCGCTCAACCCACCCTACGGTATATCAAGAGTTCGGGCGATCCAAAAAGGCAAATTTTCAGTGCCATTCTTCTGAGGATACAGCAGTTTGCTCTGCTATGCGGTACATTGTCGATCCCCCTCGCATCCCCCTGCTTAAAAAGGGGGACTTTGATCGACTGTACTTTATTACAGCGCAAAGCGCTGTATCAACATTGTAGAGACGTACCATGGTACGTCTCTACAATGTTGATAGGATGCCATCAAATCTGATCCGGTTTGTAGTGGCGTAGCACACCTTATTTGATGAATTCAGCTGACGCCCTGCCTCCTGCCTCTTCCCCCCACCACAAGACCTAGTCAGCAGCCCCTATATAGATCTATAGTTGTCCAAAGTCCAGTTTATAAAGATTTATTAAGAATTAAGTATAGCTACTTCTCATTATACTCGGCTCAGAGCTAGTCTGATGAAGAAGAATCAACAGTAACGAGAAAAAGTAATGGATTAAATTCACTACACTTAGTCAATTCAGAGATTTGCCGATAAGTGATAAATTCCACATCTCAGGATAGGGTTATCTTTGTATTTTGTGTTTTTTGTACAGATGTGTTCCTAAATCCGCTTTGATAATCCCCTTTATATTTAGGGCTTGGGTTCTTTTTTATTGGAGCATTCTGCAATGATTAAAGTTGAAAAAAAATGAGTCCTCTTGACCAACAAATCTCAGAGCTTTCAGCTAATCCGTGTATTCCCAGTCTATTCAACAATCAAGCCCAGAAAAATCCTGATGCGATCGCGATAACGGCACCTGGGCGTATCCCCCTGACCTATCAGGGGGTTTGGCATCATCTCCAGCAGGTTGTCACCACCTTAAACGCCATGGGTATAAGTCGTAATGACCGAGTGGCGATCGCTCTTGCCAATGGTCCGGAAATGGCGATGGCGTTTCTGGGGGTAGCCTCTGGTGCAACCTGCGCCCCCCTGAATCCCACCTATCGCGCCCAGGAATTTGACTTTTATTTGTCGGATCTCAATGCCAAAGTCCTGATTACTCAGTCGGGAGTCGCTGAACCCGCCAAAGAGGTTGCCCAAGCACGTGGAATTCCCATTCTAGAACTGTCTCCCCAACTCGACGCCGCAGCCGGACTGTTTACTCTGACAGGGGGTCAACCGGGTGATCTGAATCTGGGGGAATTTGCCCAACCCGATGATGTGGCATTAATTTTACATACCTCCGGCACCACATCCCGCCCCAAAATGGTGCCATTGACTCACCGTAACCTCTGCACCTCTGCCCAGAACATTCGTGTCGCCCTGAATCTCGAACCTAGCGATCGCTGTTTGAATGTTATGCCTCTGTTTCATATTCATGGCTTAATTGGCGCCTTGTTATCATCCCTGAGTGCGGGGGCAAGTGTGGTTTGTAGCCCTGGGTTTTATGCGCCTCAATTTTTTACCTGGGTGGATGAATTTAAACCCACTTGGTATTCAGCAGTTCCCACCATGCACCAAGGGATATTGGCACGGGTGGAAGCGAATCGTGAAATCATAGAACGCTGTCCCATCCGGTTGATTCGTTCCTCTTCGGCACCTTTACCCCCTCAAATTATGGCAGCGTTAGAGGAGGCATTCAAGGCTCCTGTAATTGAATCCTATGGGATGACCGAAGCCTCTCATCAAATGGCAAGTAATCCGTTACCGCCCCAAGTGCGAAAGCCGGGTTCTGTTGGTATTGCAGCTGGTCCAGAATTAGGGATTATGGATGAAACGGGTAACTTGCTCCCTTTAGAAACTGTTGGAGAAGTGGTGATTCGGGGCGCAAATGTGACTCAAGGCTATGAAAATAATCCCGACGCCAATGAAAAAGCCTTTACTAAGGGTTGGTTCCGCACTGGGGATTTGGGTTATTTAGATGCCGATCAGTATTTATTTCTCAAGGGGCGAATTAAGGAAATTATTAATCGAGCTGGCGAAAAAATTTCCCCCCGCGAAGTGGATGAAGTGTTACTGGATCATCCAGCTATTGATCAGGTGGTGACATTTGCCGCTCCTCACACATTATTAGGCGAAGATGTGGCAGCGGCAGTCGTTTTGCATGAAAATGCATCGGTAACAGAGCAAGACATTAAAGAGTTTGCCGCCGAGCGATTGGCTGAGTTTAAAGTTCCCCGTGTGGTGCTATTTGTTGATGAAATTCCCAAAGGACCAACGGGTAAACGGCAACGGATTGGTTTGGCTGAAAAACTGGGACTCACTGCCTCTGATCCAATTGCCCCTCGTCCTGACTATACTCCGCCGCGCACGGGTATTGAAGCGGAGTTAGTGCAAATTTGGACTCAAGTATTGGCAGTGGAATCTGTGGGAATTCATGACAACTTTTTCCAGTTGGGTGGAGATTCGATTCTCGCCACTCAAATTACCAATCGGGTCAGAGAAGCTTTCCAGGTAGACTTATCGTTCCTAGTTTTCTTTCAACAACCCACAGTTGCTCGCATGGCGGTGAAAATTGCTCAATGTCAGGCAGAAGCTATGGAGTCTGAGGAATTAGCGGATATGTTAGCAGATATTGACGCTCTTTCTGAGGAAGAAGCCCAACGATTGCTGGAGCAGATGTAATAGGTGGACAGATCGTCATTGGTCATTGGTCATTAGCAAGGGATATTTACACAAGTTAATCAGGAAATGAGTTAGAACATGAACAATCATTTAGGCAGTCAATTGCGCCAAGACTTGAAAACCCGAGACATTATTCCGTTTATGGGGGTTTATGATGTGTTTTCGGCATCCATTGCGGGGAAGTATTATGACAGTATTTTTATTAGTGGGTTTAGTTTTGCTGCCAGTTATTACGGCTTACCGGACATTGGCTTTATTGCCTGGTCTGATATTGTCGCCTTTGTCCAACGAGTAAAAACCGTGCTACCGCAGCATCATATTCTCGTGGATATTGATGACGGCTATGTGGATACGGATGTGGCTTGTCATGTTGTGTCCCTATTGGAATCAATTGGTGCTTCGGGTGTAATTATTGAAGACCAAAAACGACCGCGACGATGTGGTCACTTTGACGGGAAACTGTTAATGGAGTTGCCGGATTTTTTGCAAAAATTGAAACGAGTTCTGGCAACCCGAAAAGATTTAGTGGTGGTGGCGCGAACCGATGCTACTGAGATGGATGATATTCTCAGCAGAACCACAGCTTACGCTGAAGCTGGTGCCGATGCAATATTGGCGGATGGGATTAAAAGTTTAGACGTGATTAAAACCCTCAAACGTCATTTGAATAAGCCGATTGTATTTAACCAAATCGCTGGGGGGAAATCACCAATCTGTAGCTTGACTGAACTGAAGGCGGCGGGTGTTTCTCTCGTCAATTATAGTACCCCTTGTCTATTTGCGGCTCAGACGGCATTAGAAACAAAAATGCAAATACTCCGAGAACAAGATGGATTTTTGCCGAAAGACCAAATAGGGGTGGGAGAATGTACAGCGCTATTGAATCAAAACCTGTTTGGCAAGAATTAATAATCAGTTGGTAATGACAAGTGATGTAGCTTGCTTCTCGCGCTCTTCGAGTATGAAAAATGAAAAAATATCTTGATAGAGAACAAATTTATCGGTGTAATCAGTGTATGAATAAGCTCTCACCTCCCTACCCCAATCTCTCCAATAAATCCGTGAAATCAGTGTTTTGACAAATGACTAATAACAATATTAACAACCAGATAGCCCAACTCTCACCCGCGAAACGGGCATTGCTAGAGCAGCGACTGAAACAAAAAGCAGCCCAGACTACTGCCGAAACGTCTATCCCCCGACTTTGCGATCGCGACTCAATACCGCTGTCTTTTTCTCAAACCAGAATGTGGTTTCTTGACCAGTTGGAGCCGGGAAATGCTGCCTATAATCGCCCTTCTAATATTCACATCACGGGTCAGTTAAATGTCACTGTACTCGAACAAAGTCTCAATGAAATTATACGTCGCCATGACGTTTTACGCACCAAGTTTACAGAAGTCGATGGACAGCTAACTCAGGTGATTATACCGACGTTAACCTTAAGTCTGCCGATTATAGACCTGAGCGATTTACCCCAAAACCAGCAAGAATCTGAAATTCAACATCTGGCAACTCAGGAGGCACAAAAGCCGTTTAATTTATCTCAATTACCTTTAATTAGAGCAACTTTATTACAGAAATCTCAGGAAGACCATATTTTATTAATGACCTTCCATCATATTATTTTTGATGGCTGGTCAATGGGGGTTTTGATTCAGGAACTTGCCGCAGTTTATCAAGCATTTTCGACAGGTAAACCCAACTCTTTACCCGAATTACCTATTCAATATGCTGATTTTGCTCAATGGCAAAGACAACGGTTTCAGGGAGAAGGGTTACAGTCTCAGCTAGCTTACTGGAAACAGCAGCTAGGGGATGAATTACCTGTTCTCGAATTACCCACGGATCGACCCCGTGCAGCGATTCAAACCTTCCGAGGTGCCAAAGAAGTTCTAATTTTACCTAGGACTTTGAGTGATGCACTAAAGGCATTGAGTCAACAGGAAGGGGTAACCTTATTTATGACCCTGCTGGCGGCGTTCCAAACATTACTCTATCGCTACACGGGTCAAGAAGACGTAATTGTCGGGACTCCAATTGCTGGACGCGATCGCACGGAAACAGAACCACTGATTGGTGTGTTTATCAATACCTTAGTCTTGCGGACGCAAATACAGGGAACTATTACGTTTCGAGAACTGTTGAGTCGGGTACGTGAGATGGCTTTAGCCGCCTATAAAAATCAAGATGTACCCTTTGAGAAATTAGTAGAGGAACTGCAACCTGAACGAGATTTAAGCCATACTCCTTTGTTTCAGGTGTTGTTTCAGTTAAGGAATGTTCCGAATAAAATTGTCAACCTACAGGATTTAAGATTTATTGATTGCCAGTTTGATCGGGGCATTGCCGCTTTTGATTTGACCTTAGACATTATCGATAAAACTGAGGGACTGTTTTGTCAGTTTGAATACAACACAAACTTATTCAATAAAACAACGATACAACGCATCGCCAATCATTTTCAAGTCTTGTTAGAGGGAATCATTAATCAGCCAGTACAGGTAATCAGTCGATTACCCATTTTAAAGGAAGCTGAACGGCATCAGTTATTAGTGGAATGGAATAATACCCAAACCGATTATCCCAAAGATAAATGTATTCATCAGTTATTTGAAGAGCAAGTCGAGAAAACACCCGATGCTGTCGCGGTAGTATTTAATCAACAACAACTGACTTACCGAGAGTTAAATCATCGGGCAAATCAATTAGCCCATTATCTGCAACAATTAGGGGTTAAACCCGAAAGCTTAGTCGGTATCTGTGTTGAGCGTTCCCTAGACATGATTGTTGGACTTCTAGGTATTCTCAAATCCGGTGCAGCTTATGTCCCCCTTGACCCAACTTATCCGACTGAGCGCTTGGCTTATATGCTTGAAGATGCTCAAGTCGGTGTGCTGTTGACTCAAGACAGTTTAGTCAAAGAAATTCCCCTTGGTAATACTCAACTCATTCGTTTAGATTCACAGTGGCAAATCATCTCTCAACAAAGCTCAGAAAATCCTGTGACTGTTGTCACTACTAATAACTTAGCCTACATTAACTATACCTCCGGCTCCACAGGTAAACCCAAAGGTGTAGAAGTGCTGCACCGAGGTGTAATTCGTCTCTTGTTTGGCATCGATTATGTCCACCTAGATGGCAAACAACGGTTGTTACAAATGGCACCCATTTCCTTTGATGCGGCTACCTTTGAGATTTGGGGAGCGTTATTACATGGTAGTCGGTGCATTCTCTTTCCCGAAACTGTACCAACGGCTCAGACATTAAGACAGGTCATTCAAACTCACAACATCACAACAGTATGGCTAACATCGGCACTGTTTAACTCCATTGTTGAGCAAGACGTCGAGGCGTTATCGGGAGTCCAACAATTACTGACAGGTGGAGAAGCGCTCTCAGTTAACCCAGTTAAAAAAGCACTATCGACGTTGCCATCCACTCAGCTTATTAATGGATATGGTCCAACAGAAAGCACAACATTTACTTGTTGTTATTCTCTACCTCAATCTCTGAAAGACACTGAATTATCAATCCCCATTGGTCGTCCGATAAATAACACAAAAGTTTATCTTCTCGACGCTTATCTGCAACCCGTTCCCATCGGTGTCATCGGGGAACTCTACATTGGCGGTGATGGATTAGCTAGAGGTTATTTGAATCGCCCCGAATTAACAATAGAGAAATTTATTACTAATCCTTTTAGCAATCAACCCAATGCCCGTTTGTACAAAACCGGAGATTTAGCGCGGTATCGAGCGGATGGTAATATTGAATTTATGGGTCGGATTGATAATCAAATTAAACTGCGGGGTTTCCGGATTGAACTGGGAGAAATCGAAGCGGTATTAAGTCAATATCCGCAAGTCAAAGATACTGTTGTTATTGCCACAGAAGACCAAGGGGGGAATAAACGTTTAGTTGCCTATTGTGTCTCTGACTCCGAACAATCAATTACCGCTGAATTACGCTCGTTTCTCAAGACTAAGCTCCCAGATTACATGGTGCCATCGTCTTTTGTCCAGTTGGAGGCTCTTCCCCTCACTCCCAATGGCAAAGTTGACCGCCGTGCTTTACCCGCACCTGAAATAGAAGATATACTCTCAACCAACTTTATTCCTCCACGCACCGCAACTGAGGAAGAATTAGCTCAAATTTGGACATCCGTGTTAAGAATCAAGTCAATAGGAATTCACGATAACTTTTTTGAATTAGGAGGACATTCTCTATTAGCCACTCAAGTGATTTCCCGTATCCGTCAAAGTTGGGAAATGGAATTACCACTGCGCTGTTTATTTGAATCACCAACTATTGCTGAATTAAGCAAGCATCTAGAAACAAAGGTATGGAGTCAAGCGTCTCAAGTCATTCAACCTGTAACCAGAGAAAAAAAAATCCCCCTATCCTTTGCCCAACAGCGACTATGGTTTATTGACCAGTTTGAAACCGAAAGTGCCGTTTATAATATACCCTACGCCTTACACCTAACTGGAAACCTCAATCGCAACGCCCTCGAACAAAGCCTACAAACCCTAATCCAACGTCACGAAACCCTACGAACCCGTTTCCAACTGGTGAATGAGGCTCCCGTACAAATCATCGATCCTCATATCCATTTCACCTTATCCATTATTGACCTAGACAACCAACAAATAGACCCCCAATCTGCTCAAGTTCAGCAGCGAATACAACAAGAAGCAAAAACCCCCTTTAACTTAACCCAAGCCCCCTTATTCAGAGTCAAACTCCTGCGGTTAAATCCCCAATCTCATATCTTACTTTTGACCCTACACCACATCATCTCCGATGGCTGGTCAATGGGCATATTGATTCGAGAATTATCCAGTTTATATCAAGCCTTTTGTACGGGAAAACCCAATCCCTTAGCCCCACTTCCCATCCAATATGCTGACTTTGCCATCTGGCAACGAGACTGGTTAACCGGAGAGGTTTTAGACAATCAACTGAGTTATTGGCAAAAGCAATTACAGGGAAGTCCCGCCTTATTAGAACTGCCCACGAACTACCCTCGACCCTCTCAACAAACCTTTCGGGGAACTCGTCAACGGTTTCAGCTAAATCTGGAGTTAACCCAGCAGCTAAAAAGTCTGAGCCAAAAAGCCGAAGCCACTTTATTTATGACCCTATTGGCAGGATTTGCCACCTTACTCTATCGCTACAGTTCCCAGTCCGATATCGTAATTGGTTCTCCCATTGCCAATCGGAATCGGCGGGAGATTGAGTCATTAATTGGCTTTTTTGTCAATGCCCTAGCCTTACGGATTAACCTAGAAGGGAATCCTAGCTTCAAGGAATTACTCGCTCAAGTCAAGCAGGTGGCATTAGAGGGTTATGCTCACCAAGACTTACCCTTTGAGAAACTCGTAGAAGCCATTCAACCGGAACGTTCCTTAAGTTATAGCCCAATATTTCAGGTGGTGTTTGTCTTACAGAATGCTCCCCTAGGCAACTTAGAGTTACCGGAAATTACCTTGACTCGCTTAGAGATTGAAACCGAAACTGCCAAATTTGATTTGCTCCTGTCGATGCAGGAAACCGAGCAAGGATTAACGGGGGTGTGGGAATATAACCAGGATTTATTTGCTGGGGAAACGATTACCCGAATGAGTGAACAGTTTCAAACCCTATTAGCAGGAATTGTGGCTCATCCCGAACAGTCGGTTTCCCAGTTACCGATATTAACCGAAGCTCAACGACATCAGTTATTAGTGGAATGGAATAATACTCAAACCGATTATCCCAGGGATAAGTGTATTCATCAGTTATTTGAAGCACAAGTTGAGAGAACTCCTGATGCTGTCGCTGTAGTATTTGAGCAGGAACACCTGACCTATCGAGAGTTGAATTATCGGGCAAATCAGTTAGCACATTATCTACAAACATTAGGTGTACAACCGGAAGACTTAGTGGGGATTTGTGTGGAACGTTCCCTAGACATGATTGTTGGACTATTGGCGATTCTCAAAGCAGGAGGCGCTTATGTGCCAATTGACCCAACTTATCCGACTGAGCGTATCACCTATATGCTTGAAGATGCTCAAGTTCAGCTTTTACTGACTCAGGAGAGTTTAACTCAAGAACTTCCAGTTAACCATACGCAACTAATTTGTTTAGATTCACAGTGGCAAATCATCTCTCAACAAAGCCCAGACAATCTGCTGACGGGTGTCACCTCTGAGAACTTAGCCTACATTAACTATACCTCCGGCTCCACAGGCAAACCCAAAGGCGTAGAAGTGCTGCACCGAGGGGTGATTCGTCTACTGTTTGGCATCGATTATGTCCACCTTGATGGCAAACAACGATTGTTACAAATGGCACCCATTTCCTTTGATGCGGCTACCTTTGAGATTTGGGGAGCGTTGTTACATGGTGGTCAGTGCATCCTATTTCCTGAAACTGTGCCAACGGCTCAGACATTGAAACAGGTCATTCACACCCATAACATCACCACCTTATGGCTAACATCGGCATTATTTAATGCGATTGTGGCTGAAGATGCCGAGGCGTTATCGGGAGTACAACAATTACTCACGGGCGGAGAAGCCCTCTCGGTTAACCCGGTTAAAAAAGCACTGGCGGCTTTGCCATCAACTCAGATTATTAATGGATATGGTCCGACGGAAAACACGACCTTTACTTGTTGCTATTGTTTGCCCAAACAGCTTCCAGAAACTGAATTATCAATCTCCATTGGTCGTCCGATAAGTAATACCCAAGTTTATCTTCTCGATGCTTATTGGCAACCCGTTCCCATCGGTGTTATCGGGGAACTATACATTGGTGGTGATGGATTAGCTAGAGGTTATTTGAATCGCCCCGAATTAACAGGGGAGAAATTTATTTCTAATCCTTTTAGCAATCAACCCCATGCTCGTTTGTACAAAACCGGAGACTTGGCGCGGTATCGAGTCGATGGCACTATCGAATTTATAGGTCGGGTTGATAATCAAATTAAACTGCGAGGGTTTCGGATTGAGTTAGGAGAAATTGAAGCGGTATTAAATCAATATCCGCAAGTCAAG
Organism: Coleofasciculus sp.; assembly: GCF_046565525.1. Lineage (NCBI taxonomy): Bacteria > Bacillati > Cyanobacteriota > Cyanophyceae > Coleofasciculales > Coleofasciculaceae > Coleofasciculus > Coleofasciculus sp. Next base: position 9,723 of record NZ_JBKHUP010000030.1, read on the forward strand.
GATACTGTGGTTATTGCCACAGAAGACCAACCGGGCAATAAACGTCTAATTGCCTATTTTGTCTCTGACTCAGAACAATCAATTACCGCTGAATTACGCTCATTCCTCAAGACTAAGCTCCCAGATTACATGATGCCATCGGCTTTCGTCCAGTTGGATACTCTCCCTCTAACTGCCAATGGCAAAGTTGACCGCCGCGCCTTACCTAAACCGGAGCAAACCAGACTAGAATTAACGGAAACGTTTGTGTCTCCCAGAGACGACTTAGAAATAAAACTGACTCAAATTTGGCAAAATGTTTTAGGGGTTCAGCCAATTAGCATTCGGGACAACTTCTTTGAGCTAGGCGGACATTCCTTACTGGCGGTGCAGCTTGTTAATCAAATTAAAAAAATAATTGGCACAGATATTCCCTTGGTTACTCTGTTTCAACTGGCGACTATTGAGGAAATTGCAAATTCTTTACGTTCTCAAAAAGATATAAGTGCCAAATCCTCTATAGTTCCAATTCAACCCCATGGATTAAAGCCCCCCTTGTTTTTTGCAAATTCGCCTAGTGCGGCGAGAAAACTCAGCACTTATTTTGGGAATGAACAACCCATTTATGGATTGAGTATTTTTGGACTTGAGGATATAGATGAGCAAAAATTATCGTCTCTACGCATTCAAGATATTGCCAAGCAATTTGTTCGAGATATGCGTCAAATCAAACCTCAAGGACCTTATCTAATCGCCGCCTACTGTGCGGATTCCACTATAGCCTTTGAAATGGCACAACAAATCTTGGCACAAGGGCAGAAAGTCGCATTACTCGCTTTTATTGACACAATTTGGCAGTCTCCTAAGTTAGAGTTTTATTTCTATTGGTACAATTTCCGGCAGTTTGGGTTTGATTATTTGTTTAAAAAAATTCAAGGGAACATCAATTACAACAGAAAAAAAATTATCAATAAGTATCGAGAAATACAAAGTAAATTTAAATTGAAGTCAAATGTTCTAAATGTTGATTTGCCTATTCAAGTTCAACATCGTAAATTAATAGACGCTTTTTATACCGCTCATTGGAATTACGTTCCTCAAGTCTACCCGGGTAAAATAACCTTATTTTTGTGTAGTGAGTTGTGGGTCAAACAATCACCAGGATTAGAAAAAATGGCGGGTGGAGGATTAGAAATTCATCAAGTCCCCGGCTATCATAGTTTTCTTTTCCAAGACCCTTATGTCCAGGTACTTTATGAAAAATTAAAAGCCTGTATTGATCAGGCTGTTACAGAAAATTATTGATTATCATTATCATGAGCAAAAATATAGCAACCGCCATGGCTGTTAGGACACATCATTTATGTTCCAGACGTTGCATTTTAGTCTCTACAATGGTGCTTGATTCATCTGCATTACTTTCTCATATCCAGCACTGCCTTCTCTGTAAAATAAATTATAGGTATCAAAAGGGATAATTCGTCCATCAGGATGGGCAATGTGAATGCAAGACCGTTTAACCGATCGCACATCAAAGTTGTAGGCGTCCATAAATTGCACAATCATAATCCGAAAGATGTTTTAATAGGTGAACCCTTCGGGTACAGAGAGCAGAGGTAGGCAGCACAACAGGTTGAAAGGTGACGCCGCGTACACATCGCTGTTTTAGAGCAAAGTCGATAATTTTGCCAATTTCGCCATCATTCAAGCCCTTTTTCAGGGTGACGACTAAGGTTGTAGACAGATTAAACTCATTCAAGTGAGCGATCGCCTGTTGCCGCACGTCTCGCAAATCGAACCGCCACTGAACATAAATACACTTGTGATCAGAACAACGGCGCTAGTTGATTTCATGGTTGATGAACTGAAATTTTGGCTGGTGGGCAATGCCCACCCTACGCTATATCAAAGGTTTCGGCGATCCAAAATGCTTATTTTAGTTCCATTCCTCCTCAGTGTCTGTATCTGTGTAGCCATCGTGCGTATTGCCTCTCGATTTCAGATTTATGCAAAAAGTCGCTGGCGCGATCGCATTCCTTTGCCGATCTCAGATGAGTGACTACCAGATAGGCAGATAGGGGATTGAGCAGAGGCAACCTGACCCCATGGAGCGGATATCGATGAATCGCCGATACCAGAGCAATCCCGAAGATTTTGCGATCGCTTCCTCAACTATCAGTTAACCTGATAACCTTAATGAGTTATGCTTATAAGTGGTGTCACGGACACCGCTACTGCGAGTGAACTGAACTTCAGTTAGATTACTGGTGCCCCCAAGTTCAGCCTCTGGCAACATGAAAATCAGCACTCTAGCTTTGATAATGGGGATAAATCAACAATTATCAGCTTTTTTATCAATCGTCCTGGCGTATTGGCTGACAACGCAGTCACGCTTTATAAATACTGCTTTTAAGATGCGCTGCTTATTGATTAGAGCAGCCTATAGAACCCAGTTTTCTTAATATCTGGGGGATCACCAACAGAACCGAAATACCTTGAATCCACTAGCTTTTGCTCGTCTGAAGTTTACAGAACGTGCAAAATTCACGCTGAAACTTCACTAAACCTTTACGGACATTCATCCGGTGTAAATGCCAGAGTAGTTGTAGGTAGATAACAAGTGGTTTAGTTGGTTTGTTGATAGCACAGGAAAGATTTATGAGTGTATCTGATTTTACAGCAAAGAAACTGATTTTTACGAAATGGGTTTGGATAGAGCCAAAACAGCCGTCCTCAACCCCAACCCAACCTCCCCAACCGAAAAAACGGTTTGATTTGCTCAAACCAATTAAACGGTGGATTGATGGGGTTGAAGTACACAATCCCCAACTGGCACACTTGATCTGCCATCTGATCCCCGCTCAATGTCCCTTTGAGCGCGACATTAAACTATTTGGGCGTACCCTATTTCACATTCCGCCTCTGTGTAAGCTGAATCCCTTCTATGAGGAAGTGGTAGGGTTACGCTTCCGGGCGCTGTGCTATTTGGCAGATGAATGTGGTGAAGATATTTCCGCTTATTGTTAAAATTCCAAGACTGGGAATTTTAATGTTAGGCGTCGAACCCTTTATCACACAGCATGGCAATCATTGCTCTGAAAGCCTGGTATCTCCAGCAATACGAACCGATTAAAGAACTGGAGAAACGCCCTCACGATCTGCGGTTAAGCAAAAACAGCTTGCTCAAGTCCGGGTTAAGGGCTGACTTCTTAGACGATAGTCAGGATGTCAAAGAATCGGAATGGTTTGGGCGCTACCTGGATGGGGAAACGGTAGAGTTTTACATCGAAGGTAGCGGCGGCTATGCCATTTCCAATATTGATTTGATCTCCCACGAGATTTACTTCACCAAGCAAGAGGTGATGGCGCAACTCGATCCGATTATCTTTTTGAGTCATCAAACTGAATGCTCTAGTGCAAGTGTTGCGCTACGGGATAGCCTCAATGACACCCTGGAGGGTTTCAATCAGCGATCGCGTCTCCCCCTAACCCTACAACAGTCCCGTCGCCCTGCGGGTGAACCGATGCGCCTCAGTAGTACCCAGATGCGCCACATCCGTAAGAGTTTGCTGTTTGTCGCCGATGGTACCGCGATCGCGAAATTGGACAGAGAACAGACACCCCTCGTGATCCCCAGCCCTCAAGTCTGTGTCGAAATCGGTTACGCCCTAACCAGCAAGCGCCGAGAACAAATTTTGCTGGTGCAGATGGAACGCCAAGACTTACCAGGACAATTTCCCTTTGAGGTTCCCCAGCACCAGCAGTTATTATTTCGCCAACCTGAGGATTTACAAAAGACTTTGCCTGTGGTATTAGAAACATTACTGCAACGGTTTAATGTATTAACGTGATTTATCTAGTTGTGGGAGGAAAGGGGGAGCAATAAGACCCACGCCATAATTTTTAATGGGGCGTTGGGATACACTGGACTTCCCCAACCTCAATGTTGTAAATTGACATTGGCTTCGATATAGATGCTCACAAAGCTAGTTGAAATTGCTGCAGTGTGAGTTGAGTAACGAATTCGATAATCAACAACCAACGCAAATCAAACTAACTAGTACCGCGGGGCTCGCGGGAATGGAAACTGCCTGTGCAGACGGTCTACCGGGGACTCAAATGTATTCGTCTGAGTCTAGGTAAGTGTCGAAATCCCGCAAGGGAAAAACCAGGAAATCCAAGTTGTGAAGCTTGGAAGCCCACACCAAATCAAAGATTCTGGTGTGGGAGGATGTCACCTCTCGTGGTCAAAGATAATAATTGGGATGGATTGAGGAGAAAATTTCATGCCAAGAACTCCAGATGAGTTTGCCGTTCACATTCTTATCGCTGGCGGACACCGGGAAGAGGTGCGCTTTACCACAATTCAAGAGTTTCAGAAATGGTATAGTAGCGAACTCATGCCCAAATCGACCTCGAACGACTTTATCAGTGTCCCGATTAAAAATATTCAGGGCGAATATATGGTAGTACGCCCTTCCAGCGTTTTAGCGATTCGGGTGGAACCCATCTTCGGGGGTAGCGTCGATCGCTTTTAGCATCAAGCGATATGTCTTTTGTCATTAGTCATTGGCAAAACCCAATGGCTAATGATGAATGATTGATGATACGACGTGACAGTTTTGACCAGCATGAGAAAACAACTGACAAGTCTATCCCTGAGTTTAGGGATAATGCTGTTCAGTGGCAGCAGTTTGGCTGTTCCTAATGTCCCTCTAGAACGAATAAACCCCGATACTTCATCGGTGACACTGGACTCTCTAGGGTTCGATGAGCAACTCTGGGGGACTCCTGAACAGCCGGGGGATCGGCAAGCTTTACTTAAGTCGATTGACCATAGTCTGCGCTATCTGGCGACGCCTAAAGCGGCGGCGACGTACCAAACCTATCCCATCCCAGGGATAACCCTGGAACGAGTGCGCCGTTCCCTGGTACGATTTCGTCAACTCCTACTCACATCCAGTTCTCCAGCCCAACTACAAGCGGCGGTGAATCGTGAGTTTGAGGTTTACCAGTCGGTGGGCAATGATGATCAAGGAACAGTCTTATTTACGGGGTACTTTGAACCAATTTATGCTGCCAGTCGCACCCCTAGTGCAGAGTATAGCTATCCCCTTTACCGTTTACCGACGAACTTCAATAACTGGAGGAAGCCTCACCCGACTCGCGCTGATTTAGAAGGAGTCGATGGGTTTGGCGGAAGTAGTTCTCTGTCTGGATTAGAACTCGTCTGGTTGCGCGATCGCTTCCAGGCATTTTTAGTTCATGTTCAGGGTTCTGCCCGTCTGCAATTGTCAGATGGTAGTCTGATGACGGTTGGTTATGCGGGTAAAACTGATTACCCCTATACCAGTGTGGGGCGAGAATTGGTCAAAGATGGTAAGTTACCCCTTGAGGGGTTAACGCTACCGGTTTTGATTGATTATTTCAGTCAATTTCCGAGCGAACTGGATCAATATTTACCCCGGAATCAAAGTTTTGTCTTCTTCCGGGAAACCAATGGCGCACCTGCTACTGGAAGCCTGGGTGTGCCTGTAACAGCCGAACGCTCCATCGCCACCGATAAGTCCTTAATGCCTCCTGGCGCTTTGGCGTTAATTCAAACTCGGATTCCCTATCCTAACGTCCAAGGGCAACTCGAATCCCGTTGGGTGAGTCGCTATGTTCTGGATCAAGATACTGGGAGTGCGATTAAAGGACCTGGACGAGTGGATATATTTATGGGAACAGGTGTTCTCGCTGGCGATCGCGCAGGAGTAATTGGCGGTAATGGAAACCTATACTATTTATTGTTGAAAGATTCTCGGTAACTGGGGATTGAGACATAAGAAGCGACGTTCTATCCGAAGGTAGCCGCCGCTAAATCAATGTCCATATCTTCAGGTAGTTCAAAACGAGATAGAAAACGCTTGAGCGTAGCAAAGCGATAACCCACCAACAAGCCCAGATGCAAAGGATTTTCGGGATCACCGTTTCCTTTGAGTACCTCAACTAATGGTTTGGGGGGTTGGCTGGGGTGGAGAATACGATTATGAGATTTTCCCAAGGAACAGCCTTCCCAAAACTGGATGCGTTTTTCTGAATCGGGTGAAAAGTCTTGGATATATACCTCAATCGCGTTTTCCAAAAACTGTAGCATTTGCTGAACTTGCGATCGGTTTTGTTGCCAAAGTTGACTATCCGGGTCATAATCTTGAATCACTTGACAGGTCAACTGAAGACTTTGTAAAGTCGCTTTGAGTTGGTATTGCTGACTTAAAATAAATCCATCCAGATCAGGTGATGACATAACGGTTCATTAAGAGTTAGAGGGATCAGCGCTATGGTGTTGGGCACTGCCTATCCCAATTTTGGCAAATGGAAGAGGCAACAGGTAATATGTGATTTCAATCATCATAACTTGAGTAAGCAACCCCGGTCTAAAGACACGGAGCTTCAGCTAATTAGCTGAGGTTATGCTTACCAGCCTAAGTATGATACTAAATTCTAGTTGGATGGCACTGCCTTAAGCCCTGAACTAAAGGATACTGTTGGTTGATTAAATAGGGGGTCAAACCCCTCACCCAACCCCTGCCCGCCTTTACTAGGAGGGAAGCGGAATATATTTTTATTTGGAGGGGCTTTCAGGCACCCCCTTCCCACCCCTGTTCCCGATTAGATCCCCCTCCCGTCTCCCAACCCCCCTCGGGAGGACAGAGGATGCGGGAGCTAGGTTTTTCAACTTTGCCAACCGGATCATTTATTTCCTGGTGATACAAGTCACCCATATTCCTATACGAGTCAGCGACATTCAGCTTAAGTTAAACAGCACTGACTTTGGAGTAATCTTATGGTTCATTCAATAATAATCTGGTTTCATGAATACCAGCCAACCCCCCCGGACGAGAGCGCAACGAATTGACTATATCATCGAACAGCGTCAACCGCTAGCTCAGGAAATACAACGGGTAGAAAGCCATCTCGCTCAGCTTTCTTGTGCCCTGCGCGAATTAGAACTGTATCGCCAACGGCTGGAGGTATCTTTCGGTGAGAGTGAAATGCAAGAGAAATTAAATACAGTTCATCTATCTTATCTGCTCCAACAGCTTCAAATTGAATCAGAGAATCTGAATAATCTGCAAAAACGCTTCTCTCGTCTTACCTTAAATATTGGTGTTGTCGGATTGATGGGACAGGGGAAAAGTACGTTACTTAAAACATTGAGTGGACTCACCGATAATGAAATTCCAGCACTAGAAGGAGGCGCTTGCACGGCGGTTCGCAGTACAATTGAAAATTGGCAAGGGGAATCCTTACCTAACAAAGATTCAGAGGAAACAGGGATTCAAGTTAATGGGGTTAGCTCTAGTTTATATGGTATTCAAGACCAAATAGTTTTACCTAAACCCACAACCTCTGTTCAAGTCGAAGTTACGCTGCATTCTGAATCATCATTTTTAAACGAAGTCATTTATCCCTATTATGACGAACTCGGTTGGGCGGAGAAACCCCCTAGTTTAGATGAGTTTGCCAATCAGATATTTCCCGAACAAGAACTAGGAGGGGCGAGTGATGAAGAGATGTACAAACGCCTGTGCTATGATTATCATCGAAATCTCAGTCAGTATCGCTCGTTGATTCGGTCAGGAAATCCGCGATCGCTAAAAATTAAGGCTGAGGAAATTACCGATTATGTGACGCAAAAACGCGATGGTACTCAGCAGAATAACTTAACCACGTTCAAACACCTAGCGGTGAAAGAGGTTAAGATAGTTTGTCCGTTTAAAAATCCTGATGTTGGCAAAATTGCGCTAGTGGATGTTCCGGGTTTAGGCGACTCCAAGTTAGGCGATGAAACGCTGATGCTAGAAACTTTGGGCAATGAAGTTGATGTGGTTTTGTTTATCAAACGACCTGATCCTCAGCGTTATCAATGGCAACGCCTCGATACCCAATTGTATGATAAAGCGGCGCAAGCTCTCAATGATCTAGAAAAACGGTCATTTATGATTTTAAATTATAGTCGGAGAACGGAGAATCTGAGAGCTTGCCAACGTCTTCAGCAAAATATTGATACGATTCAGGTAGTACAAACAGAAGTTGCTGATTGCTCTGATTCAGAAGACGCCAACCGAGTATTTAATCAGGTTTTGGATTATCTAACGGTTAATATTCAAGACTTAGATAGGCGATACGCGAGTCGTTGTCAAATTAACCTGCAACAACTGCATGAGCAGATTAATCGTGAACTGGAAAAAACGACTCAAGCGTTGGACTACTATTCGGGAGAATCTCGCCAATTTAGGCGATTATTCGAGCAACTGTCTCAGGAACTTATCCAGGGACTTTTAGAACTGAGAAATCAACTAAAAGAGCAATGTGAAGCGATTGATCCAGATTTTCAGGTAGCGGTGCAATCGGCATTGAAAAACTGTCAAACGGATAAAGGGATTCCAGAGACGGATCAGGAGATTGTCAGCCGGAGTTGTGAGTTTGAGTTTAAGGAATCCTATCAAGCTATCTACCGAGTTTATATTCGGGAACTGCGAATTCATTTGTCTCGGCATTTTTTACAAGTCGATAAGGGATTGAGGTTGTCGATTGATAAAGTTAAATCGTTGGTTACTGATGTTTTTGTGAATCAAGGCAGGTTGGGTGAATTAACCTCAACCAGAGGGGCGGAGTTTCTCAAAGATATGGCAGATTTAATGGCACAACGGGGAAACCAACTGGAGTTAGGGTTTAGAACACTTTGGGAGTTCGAGTTTTCTTATGGGAGTGTCCTTTTACATTTAATTCGCAAACAATTGGATGAGATACTGCAATCGGATATTGATTTAAGTATTGCGGAAGTTATCGGTATTTTACCTGATCCGTCTAATGCTTCAGATGTGCTAATAAATTTGGAAAAGTTGCATGAGCAATCGGTTGCGGCTTGTCAGGAGACGTTAAATAGTTGGCTGACGGCGCCGAGTCAAGCTCGTTATTATATGGTGCAGGAATTTATTGATTTGGTGATTTATGCGAGAGATATGAAGCGGGAGTGGGAAATTTTTCTGAGTGATGAGGATATTCGAGCAAAGGTTTGGGTGGAATTTAAGGAGTTAGAAACACGGAAGCAAGATCAACAGATGTGGCGTCAGGCGGTGGCAAAGGTGGCGAGGATGAATCAGGCGTCAGCGATGGTGTTTTTAAGGTAGTAAATAACCCCTTGTGTTTGGGCGATTTGGGCGATTAAAATCGCTGCTACACAAACAAAGTCCGCCTGCGCGGACTGAATTATAAAGGGGGTAGATAACCATAATTTGGTATCAATTGTAGAGGTAGGTTTAGCTACACAGGCAAGAACTAAAGCCCTGAAAGGGAACAGCGCGATAGGTTAGAGTCTCGAATTCAAGCGATTCAAGCTCAATTTGATGCTTAAACGGATAGGATTGGGGCTGGATAAAGAAAGTCTACTTACCCAAGTTTAATAAAAGTCCGCGTAGGCGGACTTTGTTTGTATAGCTGCGAATTCTATTCGCCAAGCTTTAATGGTGCAAGGTGTGTATTATTGGTGGGTTACGGCGGATATCAAATTATAGGGGTATTTCCTGGATTTAATTCCGCCTAACCCACTCTATTCCATCCCCCCTAGCCCCCCTTTGAAAGGGGGGAATAAAGGTGGTAAAAGAAGGGGAACCATCACCTAAAGACGCTTCTGGTATCACATCTGAAACACCGCTTCCTTCTTGCTCCTTTCTTTGCTCCCCTCTCCCTTGGTGGGAGAGGCGCAGGGGGTGAGGGGGTTTTACCTTAAGTTGACACCAATGCACGTCAGTGCGCCCCTACGTGTATTACATTTTTCGCTCCATCTGAGCAAAATGTTCCAACAGCAATCGGTGAATAAAAATATACCCGCCTCCTACCTTCTGTAAAAAAATCTGCTGCGTCGCATAATCCAGAAATCGTGCATAATTCCAGGGAATAGAACCACTAAAATACAGCACTAACCGTAACGTAAAATGCTGAATGCAAGCAATCCCAGCAGGCGAAAATAACCCAAACAACAATCCAATCACTGCACCAAATAAAATCGGTACTCCCACCATTTGCCCCAAAACTGCCATGGTAAACACCCCAATCAAGCCAAAAATTAGCGCATTTTGTGCCGACTGCCATATCCCTTGATTGGGAACTGTACTCGTTTCAATCCCGCCCCCAGTTAACCCGCGCAATAATATAAAAATTAATCCTGTCCCTACTCCACTTAATCCATAAGTTAGCCCCTCAATTATCGCACTCCCACTGGGCGAAATTAGCCAAAAAATTAGACCACTGCTGAAACCAAATATTAATCCCACCGTCAACCCAATTCGCAACCCCGGTAATATATTCCGTTTCGCTTTTGCCCATGACCATTTTAATGTTTCCACGGGTTCAATCTGATTCATAATCAAAGCCACAATTAACCCCGCCATTAACCCACCGCCGATTCCCATAATTAACCCGGCTAAGACACCGACGCTCTGTCGAAAAATCATCTCGACATTTAGTCCCCCGCCTAACCCGATAACTAATCCCCCGATTAAACCAACTCCCATAGCATACAGCCATTTTTGCTCCTTTGTTTCTAACCAACTCGGCTGCAATCGCTCAATTAAAAATACAGTTTCTGAGGCTTGATGCATCCGCTTTGCCAGCCAAATTAACCAGTTAATTACCTGCTCTTTGCTATACTTCCCTTGACCCCGCTTGCGCTTAAACATCCGCTGAATGTAACTGTCAAATAAGTGCTTCCGCCACTCTTCTAAACCACTCATTTGCGGTAACTCATCTAGGGATATTCCCTGATAAGCTAGGGTAATAATACTTAACATTAAAGGAGATTGTGCTAAGTCTTGCAATGTGGTATCCGATCGCAGAACTTGGCGCACCGCTGTAAGTTGCGTCCCAGCGCTGTTCAGGTAGCGATCAATTTGGGCTAAAGTAAGCGGTTGTAGACAAATCGCGGCTTGTAAGTTCAGGCGGTGCTGTAAGGCTTGGTAATCCCGAATCCGACTACAAACTACGAGTTCAGTTGTGCCATGTTCGCTACTAAATTGATTGATGGCGGTGACACAAGCCTCTCTTAATGTAATACTTACTTCGTCTAAACCATCCAATAATAGTAACAATTCTCCGGAATCAATCCAGGTTTTACCAATATCTTTAGATACTTGATATTTCGTATAAAGTTCGTTAACTAACCAGTCAGCAATGGTTTGTTTCCCCCCTGTCCAAGAGGATAGATTGAAGACCACAGGAATAGGGTGATTACTATCGGTTTCTGCCTGATCCAATACATCGCGAGTTAATTCTAAAAGAGTCGTGGTTTTCCCACTTCCCGGTTCCCCTAAAATCAGGAGCGATCGCCCCTCGCCCATCGCCAGAAACTTGTCACTGACTCTGATTCCCGGTAATAGGGTTTGCTGGAACTCCCCGGAACCTTCCCAAACCAATTCCCAAGGGCGTTCGACTAAATCCAGGCGTTCTTCTAATCCCAGTTCAATTAAGACGCGACCATGTAACGAGGTTTCTAATACTCCTTTGATCCAATAGTTTCTCACTTTATTGAGTAATATATGGCGAAATTGAACATCCTGGCGAGTTTGTTTAGTTTGGGGTTTGGAGGGAGAACTTGAGCGTGGATATACCCTGTTTCCAGAGGATACGGGTTGAATTAAATAACTCGGTACGGGTTCGGTAATATTTTTTAACGATAAGTTACCTAAAAATGTGGTAGGTAACTGTAAATGATTTTTTACCAAATCATAAACGAGCTGAGAAATACAAATCCCTCCCGGTTGTGCCTTTCCTTCTAAACGAGCAGCAATATTCACCCCATTGCCCATGACATCGCTTTCACTGACAAAGACATCGCCTAAGTGAATGCCAATTCGATGTAAAATGATGTCATTCTCTGATAAAGTTTGGGCGGCTTGAGCCAGGGATTGCTGAATTTCAATGGCACAATCCACCGCCAAAACCGCACTGGGAAAATACATCAATAAGCCATCCCCCGTAGACTTAATCGTCTGTCCAGAAAACTGCTGACATAATCGCCGCATTAACTCTAAATCCCGGTGAATTAAATCCAGGGTATGTTCTTCATCCGCCGACATCTTGGCACTAAATCCCACACCATCAGTAAACGCGATCGCGGCTAGGGTGCGCTGAGTCTGAAGCTGAGACGGTAAACTATTTACAGTTCTCATGGGACGGGGTAAAGTATTGCTAGGTAAGGGGATTGTCGCACTAGAAGGCAAGGATGCGATCGCGTCTAACACCTCCCTCACAGTTCCATAGCGATCGCCAATATCCTGACACACCATTTTCTCTAAAATGTCATGAAAACGTGAGGCTTTTGCTACCTGATCTCGCCAAATTATTTCACCCGTTTTCGGATTCGCTGGCAAATGATGGGGTAATACCCCCGTTAAGGCTTGAATCCCCAGCATTCCTACCGCATGAATATCGCTACTGAAGCGCGGTTTGCCAGCACATTGTTCTGGGGGCATATAACCGGGTGTACCAATAGCAATCGTCACCAATCCTGGGGAACCTGTCGCCGTACTCACCTGTTTAACCGTACCAAAGTCAATTAAAATAATCTTGCCATCCGCTGCCCGTCGAATTAAATTAGAGGGTTTAATATCACGATGAATAACCTGGTGTTGATGAACAAAGTTTAAGATCTCTAAGATATCCCAGACTAAACTGATAACCTGCATCTCATCCAATCGGCGTCTCGCCGATAATTCGTGCCGTAAATCATCCCCTTCGATATGTTCTTGAACTAAATAAAATTGCTGATTATCTTCAAAATGAGCCAAAAGCTGAGGAATCTGGTCATGATTCCCCAACTGATACAACACCCGTGCCTCGGTATCAAACAGGCGGCGAGACGCCTCTAACACAGACGGATTTGCCACCTGTGGCTTAAGTTGCTTGACCACACAATGGGGGTGTCCAGGTAAATCGCGATCGCTTGCCAGGTACGTTTCCCCAAACCCTCCACGTCCCAACGGTTGGATAATTTCATAACGCCCACGTAGTCGTGTCCCAATCATAAGATTTGTGTAGACTCTCAGCAGGTTTTATTGACCGCACAAGTGATATAATTTTGCCATAGACTTTCCCAAAATCACTTTCCGTCTCAATCGTAACGCCAACAAAATTTTCTGTTCCCCTCCCCTGCCATCTTCCACGCAGCATCTAAAAAAAATGAACATCCAATTTTTGGGTTTTTCAGTCAACGGCTTCACGGTTGCGGGGGCGACTGTAGGGGTTTGGTAACCAAACCCCTACGGTTTGGGTGCATTTGCCGTAAAATTACATAATATTTATTATATGTAGGGGCGGGTTTCACTATTATTTTTTCTGACTTCACAACAGATGCGACTAAACCCGCCCCGACTATTACGGAATGGCTGTATTCATCTTTGTTTCCTGTTCCCCGTTCCCTATCTAATCACAAATGACAAATGACGAAGGACGAATAACAAACCCAACCAATCTCTGGACATCGGCTGACCATGCGCTATCTTATTTAGAGCGATCTGATCATCTCCCCCATCGCACTGAAGGTGAAGCCGTCGTCCTGGAAGAGGTTCCTAAAACAGTCAAACGTATCCTCGACTTAGGCACTGGAAACGGGCGTCTGCTGGCACTTCTGAAAATTGACCGCCCCCATGTCGAAAGTATCGCGATCGATTTTTCGCCCACAATGCTTGACGCTGCTAAACAGCGGTTTGCTGGGGATGAGACAGTAAAAATCAAGGCACATAATTTAGATCATCCCTTGCCAGAGTTAGGTAAATTTGACGCAATCGTTTCTAGCTTTGCCATTCATCACCTAACTCATGAACGCAAGCGTTCCCTCTATGCTGAAGTCTTCAACTTCCTGGAACCCGGTGGTATTTTTTGTAACTTAGAACACGTTGCTTCTCCCACGCCAGAACTCCATGAACATTTCCGCGCTAGCATGGGGATTGCTGACAAACCCGATGATCCCTCGAATAAATTATTAGATGTAGAAACTCAACTGAAATGGCTACGGGAAATCGGTTATACTGATGTCGATTGTTACTGGAAATGGCTAGAACTGGCGCTTTTGATTGGCAAAAAAAGCATATAGCAACCGCCATAGCGGTTAGAAGACATCATTTGTTCCAGACGTTCCGCCGGAACGCCTGGAACAACAGTTCGCTTGTCCTAATCGATGTGTCTACTGCTATACAATAGAAAAGCGAAAATAAACTTGTGTATAGGGGCGGGTTTTACCGATAACCTTTAGTCGTTATCTGATAACTTGACTAAACCCGCCCCTACCGAATGTTCCAGACTTAGGATGCTACGTCTGGAACATCCCCATCTCCCCTATCTCCCCTATCAACGGTGAAAAGTCACAAGCATTTACTGGTTCCACACTTCATCAATAGGCGGTGGTTCAGGGGGTAGGGGACGCGATGAAAGGGGCTTTTCGTTCGTTTCTGAGGACTGATTTAAGGTGTGCATCGGATTGTTACCCCGGATAGTTCCCACCCAATTATTTTGATTCTGGGGTGTCAAGGTGGATAAGGCATTGCCTCGATCGAGCAAATAACTCAGATGATGTAACCCTTCACACAATCGGTGTAAATGGGCGCAACGATACTCCGCCGCTTGCCAATCTCCAGCTTCTAGGGCTTCAGCGTATCCGCGCTGTAAAGCTCTAATGAGTCTGAGTTGGGTTTCAATGATGGGATAGTTTAGAGTCATTCCTTTAGCTTATGTTCACAATTTTACCTGGTACATACTCCCTGATGCGAGCTAATCGCTTTGGACTAGGTTTTTATACTGAACGTGGTTCTTACTCTTGAGGAAATACACGAATTTATCCCTCATCTCCTATCTCTCATCCTTTTCCCATGAGCGGGGTGTACTTCATCGGCTTGAGAACCACTATATTCTGACTCAATAATAACCCAACAACTATTGGTCATATCAATGATTTGATTAAAGTTATTTTATGGATAAAACATGGTAATTTTATGAGTCTCACCTGTTGCAGGAGAGACGAATACTGTAGGCGAGCGCTGGGGATATTACAAATAAGGGAGATCAAGTTCTGAAGGCTTTGGCTTAACTTAGGTGTATTTCATCGTTCATGACTTTATAGGTTATAGCCGGATAATTTTTATCAATTTATCCAAAAATTTAAAAATATCTGATCTATTCTTTGCTCAGAGTGATTTAATGCGGCATAATCAAGCAAGTGGGATGGCAAATCTACCATCTTTATTAATCTTAAACTTAATTTCTGATCTCGAATGCAGCGAGTTGTCTTTTGTGACTTCGACGGTACGATTACGGCAGTAGAAACCTTTGCCGGCATGTTAAAGGATTTTGCCCCTGAGTTATCTGCCGAAGTGATGCCCCAACTCTACACCAGACGGCTAACACTACGGGAAGGGGTACGCCGCATCCTGGAATCAATTCCGTCTTCGCGATATCCGGATATCCTTACCCATACCCAATCTAAACCGATTCGCCCAGGTTTGGTAGAATTACTTGATTTTCTCGACGATCGCGGCGTACCCTTTGTGGTTGTTTCCGGGGGATTGCGCGGTATGGTGGAGACGGTGCTGGGTCGAGAAAAGCGGGGAGGAACGTCGCTGCTCGAACGGGTGGCAGGGGTGTATGCCGTAGATGTGGATACGAGTGGTGATTACCTTCAGCCATTGTCCGAGTTTGAGGGGGATAGGGAACTGGTTGCCAAAGTTCAGGTGATGGCAAAATACCCCGCACAAGAACAGATTGCGATCGGGGATTCGGTGACGGATTTTAATATGGCATTGCACGCCTCTGTCGTCTTCGCCCGCGATCGCCTCAGCCAGTATCTCGATGAACGTCAAAAGCCCTACCTACCCTGGAATGACTTTTTTGATGTGCGTCAACAGCTATCCCAGCTTTGGGGGAAAACCTAAAGAATAGTAGGGCTGTAGGGGCGGGTTTTACCGATAACATTTTGGCACTGTCCCGAAACTTGACTAAACCCGCCCTTCTCAGGAAATAGGGGGAGAGAAGATTAAGTTTCAAAATGTAAAGTTTTATCAAATAAACTTTGCCAAAACTTTATTAAAAAGCCTGTTCAGCTTCATCGAATTAAAAAAATATTATTCGTATGATGAAATGGTTTACCTGAAAATTTACAAGTGCCAGTGGCATCATGCTCTACCAACAAAACGATCGCGTAAAAATAATCAAAGGTTCTCTCAAAGGTCATACAGGAAAAATCGCATCTTGTAGCCATGAAGGTAGCTATTTTATTGCCAGAGACTTAACCAATCAAAAAACCGATTCATCTAACCTATACGGACCACTTCTTGGCGACGAAATTTCACCATTAGCCTATTAAAGTGACCTCACTTAGACAAGGCGAAAACAGGGGGAGAAAAAAATCACCCCCTTTATAACTTGGATACTTTTTCCTTCTGCCCTGGAGCCCTGGAGCCTTCTGCGATAGAGTTCTAGCCAAGGGTTAATAGCTCAGGTTTAAATATCATCGCCAGACCAAAGAACAGCATGAATAGTCCGCCCACCAGTTTCAGCACTCTCCCTTGGTTTTCAGTGAGTCGAGTGGACTTAAACGAATAGATAAAGTTGCCTAAAATCGCCAACAGCGGAATAATGTAAATCACGGCATACAAACCTGTCCACGAGAGATGACACAAGCCAATCGTATCCGAGCAATACTGTAGCAGTGTTGTCATGTAAACAGCAGGCAGAATCGCTGTACAGCCAAGTTCGACAATATTGACGAAGACGGCTAATAAAACAGTCCCGGCTAATGCCGCGAGAAACATTTTGCGATCGCCTTTAGCATTTCTCAGATTTCTGACGATCTTTCCCGCTCGTTTATGTATCGTTGATTGTTGTTTTTCTGAGAGGGATAGGGAGATAGATTTTTTGAACCAAAAATAATCCTTGATATTGATCAAACCCGCCCCGGTAATCAGAATTCCCAGAATCAGCAGAAATTGAGTGCCATAGTTTTCCAGAAAGACTGAACCTGCCAAGACCATCAGCATGATAAATATAAAATACATCACCGCTGACGTGATAATAAAGGTTGTCCCCACCAAAGTCATATCCTTGCGACTGCGGGTATAGGTGAGTAACGACAACAGAATAACTAAAACTGTGAACGCACAAGGATTAAATCCATCGGCAAGGGCAATAGTAGAGACAAATAGGGGGAAGGGAAGCCCTTGGGCAAAGGTTTTAATTACAGCATCAGGCGTGAGGGCAAGAAACACAAATAGACTGACGATAGTTGTTGCCAGTAACCCGCCAATCCAATAACGTTTACCTTGTCGTTTCTCAAGTTGGTCTTTCAAAAACGGATAACTACATAGATACCAGAACGGGATTAAAAAGACTCGCCACGGGGGGCTAGTCTGTTGCTGAGTCGTTTGATCCGTTGTGGGTAAATTGAGTGGAGATCCGACTTCTGTTTCTATCGCCGCAATAATTTGGTTTTTGTAGCCGATATAAGCTTGATGAACCGAATTGTATTCCAAGGGTCCTTCGGCTTCACTATAGCCAATGAACATTTTTTCCCCAATCACCGTCCTGGGAACAGCGCCAGACGAGATTCCCCGGGCTTCTCGGAATTTCTGCCATTCCCTGGGATTGTCGTTGACCTCAATGGACGTAATGTCAACATTTTTATTGTGTTGATCAATATAGGTCATTAAGGGTTTTTGCTTGAGGCAATGGGGGCAGGTTTTGCTTTGAAAGAAATAGACATCCACGACATCATCGCCAGCTTGGGCAACGGACTGAAGAGAAGTCACGAATATCAGACCAACCATGATGATAAAGGACAGGATCACTCGGCGGTAAGATTTAACTATCATTTTTTAGCGTCCTTTTTACATGAGGAGAAATTTAGGAGACCATACTTCTACTGTAAATCCATCACCCAGAGAAGATCTGCCTTTAGAAAAAAGACGTAATAGTTCTATAGGGGTAGGGTATGAATGACGTTTGATCAGACTCAGCAGATTTCATGTTTGGGAAGGGTGAGATATTCTCCCTTCGTCTCAATCCTGAGTTTTCCTCGTATTTCCTCAGATAGATCAACCAGAGTTGTATATCTTTTGCCCAAGTCAAATGTGTTATTGATACAGCCTGATCCCAAAAGCGCTCAACACCCCTGGATGCCTATTGATCAGACACCTGCGATACCAACGATTTCAATAAACCTGCTTAATTGTAAAGCATTGTAAAGTTTAAATTTTGCCAAAATATGCCGAAAGATTGTCGTTAATAGCGTATGGTTTTTGCCAAAATACTGTATATCTAAGAAAAGTTAATTTTTGACTAAATTTGAAACGGAGGCATCACAATGGTTTACAAGCAGAATGAACTCGTGCAAATCACCAAAGGCTCTTTAAAAGGTCACACGGGAAAAATCGCTGCTTCCTGCCAGGAGGGAATCTACTTTATTCAAGGAAACTGGAATAGTCACGAAACAGGAACATCCAATTTATATGGACCCCTGTTAGTTGACGAAATTATGCCAGTGGCTAACTATTGATCTCCAACTGACGCCAATAGCAGTACAGGAGTGACGAATTGGTCATAGTTTCTTGATTACCTCGATTAATCTAAACATTGTCAGACCCTTCGATTTTTACAGATCGCGAAAAAGGTGCCACCTTAATCAGGTTGCACCTTTGTCATCGATTGAGAATCTTTACTGTTCCCCGTTCCCTATTTCCTTGTGCCTTGCTTTGGTCATTTTTGAGGACGAAACTGTTGCTCGACAATCTGTACCAGGGTTTTTTTGGGCAAGAGTCGCGACAGATTAACCAGCAAATGATTCTGCCACCGCCCTGTCACTACTGTACAATCATCAGTGTCTAGAGCCTTGAGAATTTCCTGCACCACTACCTCTGGGGAATCGGTTTTTTGCTGCTTTAAACTCTCAGGAGCAGATTGGTCAAAATTAGCCGCTGCGAAAAAACTTGTTTCCGTAGGTCCAGGACAAGCCGCCAGAATTTTAACACCCGTGTGCTGATTTTCTGCCCAAAGCGCCTCACTGAAACTGATAATAAAGGCTTTAGTCGATGAATAAATTGATAGATAAGGGAGCGGTTGAAACCCAGAAATTGAAGAGACGTTAATAATACTTCCAGAACCTCGTTGTTGCATCTGGGGGAGGAAGTGATGAGTCAAGTCTACCAACGCCAGGATATTAAGCTGAATCATTTTTAGCTGCTTCTGTCGGGAACTCTGACTAAAGACGCCATAGTCGCCAAACCCAGCATTATTAATCAGTAAATCGATGGTAATATTTTTCTGGTTGATCCTTTCAAAGACTTTCGAGGCAGCATCAGGTTCGGTAAGATCTTGGGGAATCACTTCTACTTGAATCCCATAAGTGGCTTGTAAGTCTTGGGCAAGTTGCTGTAGTTTGTCGTGGGAACGAGCGACAAGAACTAAATCTGTTTGGCGTTTAGCGAGTTCCTGAGCAAAGCTAGCACCCAGTCCTGCCGACGCTCCAGTAATTAAAGCAGTGGACATTATCCTCTATTGTTTTTAGAGATGTTTGGGTTTAAATTCTTAACTTAATTATTAGTTTAACGCATAAAACTTAAATTGAGAGTCAAGGAAGAAACTCAGAAGAAAAGAATATCTGACAACGGATTGTGGTTGATTTGAAAAATAGCAGCTATAATTGATAACTGGAAAAAATGCCTAATTTGATTTAGATTTAAAATGCCCCGATTGAACAAAAAATTTTCAGTTTTGGTCGTAGTATTGCTGACGGTTATATTTACTGTAGCCTGGGGAATGAACCGTCCAGTTACTGGAGACGATCAAACAGAGATTCTTTGGGATACTTGGGGCGTACCGCATATTTACGGGAATAATATAGAGAATCTATTCCAAGGGTTTGGCTGGGCGCAAGCGGCGAGTCATGGCAACCTGATTCTACAGTTATATGGACAGGCACGGGGTAAGGCAGCCGAGTATTGGGGTCAAGACTATTTGGACTCTGATAAGTATGTCCGAACCATGGGCATTCCCACTAGGGCGCAGGAATGGTACGAGGCGCAAGATCCAACGATGCGGCGTTATTTGGATAGCTTTGCGGCGGGGATTAATCGCTATGCCTCCGAACATGATGACCAAATTGACGATAAGGTCAAGGTGGTGTTGCCCGTGGATGGGGTGGATGTGTTGGCACATTTGCAACGGGTGACTCATTTTAACTTTGTGGTGAATCCCCAGCGCTTGGAATCGTTGAAATCGGGAGAGTCTCAAGCCGGTTCTAATGGATGGGCGATCGCACCGTCTCATTCGGCGAGTGGAAATGCCATGCTACTGGCGAATCCCCACTTACCCTGGTCGAATTTTTACCTGTGGTACGAAGCCCAGTTAACCGCCCCAGGAATTGATGCTTATGGGGCGGCGTTGGTGGGAATGCCTATGTTCTCGATCGCGTTTAATGATCACTTGGGTTGGACAGCGACAGTCAATACCCATCGGGGTTGGACGGCTTATCAACTCACTTTGGCTGATGGGGGATATGAGTTCGATGGGCAAGTTCGTCCCTTTGAAAGTGAAACCCAAACCCTGAAGGTGAAGCAGGAAAATGGGACAATAAAGGAAGAGGAACTGGTGATTCGGCGGTCGATTCATGGTGCTGTCGTCACACAACAAGAAGGGAATGCGATCGCGTTGCGGGTGGTGGGGTTAGATCAACCTCAGTTAATGGCGCAGTTGTGGGATATGGTGCGATCGCGTAACCGCCAAGAGTTTGAGACAGCCGTCGCCCGTTTACAACTGCCCATGTTTACTATCCTGTATGCTGACCGAGACGGGCATATTTTGCATATATTTAACGGTCAAGTGCCAGTGCGTTCTCAGGGAGATTGGCAATATTGGCAGGGTGTAGTTCCCGGCGATACCTCCGAAACCTTATGGACAAAGTATCATCCATATTCAGATTTACCTCGTATTCTTGACCCAGAAACGGGTTGGTTACAAAATGCCAATGATCCACCCTGGACAACCACATTCCCCCAAAGGATTAATCCTGATGATTATCCGCCCTATATGGCACCCCAATCGATGAATTTCCGCGCCCAGGGATCAGCGAAGATGCTGATGGCGGAGAATCCAATTAGTTTTGAGCAGATGATTGCTAAAAAATTCTCCTCGCGTCTAGAATTGGCAGATCGGATATTAGATGACTTAATTGCTGCAACACGACAGTCGGGGGATAAATTAGCCAATGAAGCAGCGAATGTCTTAGCCAACTGGGATCGACAGGCAAATGCAGACAGTCGGGGGACGGTTTTGTTTGCTACTTGGGTACAGTTAATGCCTAATAATAATCAGTTTGCCACAAGTTGGAACCCTCAATCGCCTCTGACTACTCCAGATAGTTTGGCAGATCCGGTGGCGGCGGTGAAGACTTTAGCAGGAGCCGCCGCTAGGGTTAAGTCGGATTATGGTAGGTTAGATGTCCCTTGGGGTGAGAGGGCGCGATTGAAGTATGGGGACGTGGATTTACCCGGAAGTGGGGCTTCTGGGCAGTTAGGCAGTTTCCAGGTGATTGATTTCGCACCGATGGATGAGACAAAGTTGCGATCAGTGGCTGGGGATAGTTATATTGCCGCGATCGAATTTTCTGATCCGGTTAAAGCAAGGGTACTCACGGTTTATGGCAATGCCACACAACCGGGTTCTGGGCATATAGGGGATCAGTTAGCCTTGTATGCAAGGCATGAATTGCGACCCGTTTGGCGGACTCGTCAGGACATCGAGGCGCATCTGGAATCCCGGACGGTGTTTTAGGGTCAATGGTACGCTTCTGTCAGCCTTTTTGGATCGCTTCCACCCTTGATACACCGTAGGGTGGGCATCGCCCACCAGCCAAAATTTCAGTACCATTCGTTTTAGACTCTGAAGCTTTATCGTTTAAGTCATAGGAAAGGGTTGAATTTGATACCTAAATTAACCAATAAATGTCATTGGGGGGTAGGGTAAGCTGTTGCTAGAGACGCGATCGCGCAAGGTTTTAGATGCAATTGATATACACCTGAAATATAAGAGATGAGGAAGAAGTATGAACTTTAGTTGGATTTAATATTTTTGCTAAAATTTGATAATTTTTCTGATAACTGTACGGCTAGAGTTCCTTTTATTCAAACAGCAATTAATCGCTATCAAATTTTGGGCTGATAGCAGCCTGCTCTGCCTCGACACAGACTGTTTTGTGCCACTCCTGCTCTATATGTCCTCGCAGAGCCTCCGCACTGGGCATATAGGTTATATTGCCATACTTGTCAAATTCCATCGGTTCTACTAGCCAGTAAAATTGTTCTAACTTGACTCGCATGAAATCCCTTGGTCTCGGTACACCGAATTGGGCAACATACTGACAACCATGGGCATCATAGAAGGTACAGATTTGGGGTCGCTCAGGCTTACCAAAGATTGAGCATCGATTTTCCAGCAAATGCTGACAACGTGTCTGCACAATAACGAACCAATCTCCATCACTCACTCCAATCTCAATGCCAGGAAATCCGAGGACAAATTGCAAGTAATCGAGGTTCACTCTGGTTGTTGGCATAGCTTGGGGAAAAACCAAGTATTTACAGCAGAATGCACTACAGTCAGTACATGGATTAATTAGAGACTTATAGGAATATCCTGTCTCTACAACTTCTTGCTTGGAAGCTTCATAAGCTGCTTCGTAGAGCCAGCGCTCGAAAACAGGATCTTCTTCATCGAAATCTTCATCAAATTCCTCAGTTAGAGGCAGTTTTTCAAATATTGAGCATATCGTTGCCCAGTCAGGGATACCAACAATATTATGATCTTCATCAAAAGTCAATTGTTCTACCAGAGCCTCTATCCGAGTTCTATTGAGACGTAGGAATGACTCATGAACATTTGGCCCAATAACTCGCTTATACCAACAAGAATAGGGACTATAGTGAGCACAAATACTTGGTCGCAATTCATCTCCGTAAATAGAGCAAAGACCCTTTTCGCGATTGAGAAAGCGGCATGGGTAACGGTAGTAAACTCCCCATTCTCCCGTTGCACTAAGACCTAATTCGATGCGCGGAAAGTTGAGGAGGTAAAGTGCATGGTCAAGTTCGCGTATGTTCGAGACATTGAAGGTGTGGAGCGGTAAGTATGAACAACACGGGGCACTACAGTTATCACAGGGATACTCCTGTCTGATCTGGTCAAGTGTCAGCAAACGACCAGAGGGAGAAGGTTGAGTTTCAATTTGGCTAGTCTTTAGAGGCGCTTGAGATTGCGGCAAAGATCCGGTGATGGGAGATTCAGGCTGGCTACTCTTTATCTTTTTCTTTTTATTCATCTGGTTTATCATTAGGTTAGTATGTAATTAGGTTGGTATGTAAGCTTCAATCAGTGATTGAATAAAGATATTCTAAAAGAGGGTTTTCGACGTTTTCGTATACAACTTCGTGAAATCTGTCACCTTGGCGTACACGCAAAATCACATAGTTGCCACCTTCGACAGAAATTCTTTGTAACTGAGGTTGGTCGAAGAATTTCCCTTGCTCAAGTTGAGAATATAAAGTTTGAATTTCATCTTTCGAGAGAATCTTTGTTGGTTGTGATGGTAACGGCTGGTCAAAAGTGATTTCAAAAGACGGATTTTGACCAGAATGCTGGACAGCGAACAGTCTGCCATCTTGGTTGAGTTCCCAGCGATAATTGTTGCGAGGATTCTTTGAGGCAGCTATGTAATAATAACTCACGATCACGTTGTCAGGAACTGCCTCACTTAAGATTGCCGTTAGACGTGGATCATAGTCTTCTGGCAATTGGTCAAAGGTTTCGATATTGGTCACTTCTTTTGCCTCTAGTCGAAGTTCTTGTGGTTGGTATTTAACATTATTAGAGGAAACATTATAAGTAGGAGCTGATATTTCTTGAATTTCTGCTTTACTATTACTCATACTCGAAGATATCTCACCTTGACAGCTCGCTGCCATGACAGATATCGAAACAAATGTAAGCACAAGCACCGCATAATTCTTTATAGCTGATCTTTGCCAATTATCTTTTCTACAGTACAACTTTACAATTAGCATCTTATCCCTCACCTTGGAACTGCCAATCAGCGTGTTTAAAGGGAACTTTTGGTACTGCGGCTGCTTGAGTTAGTTGAGCCAGTCCATCCCAAAGAGTGACGTAATGGTGCGGACGAATATCATTGCCACCATTCATCAGGCTGGCACTGTCTGCAACTATTGTAGCCTGCACATCAGCATACTGTTTTCCGAAGGCTTGCATAGTCAAAGCATAGTGAGTGGTTTTAGTTCCAACTGGTGCACCTCCACTTATATACTCATCACCAAGACCCAGCATGTGACCTGCCTCGTGTTCAAGAGTAGTTTGAACGTTTTGCCATCCCTTAGGAAGTGCAGCAGCAATTTCTGCTTTATCCCAAGCTGGAGTAGCAGCGGCACCAGCATCACCAACTCCTTGTTTTCGGATTTGATGATAGGTTGCTCTGCCCTCTCTTAATATCTTGAATACTTCGTTGGCACGCTGTTTCGATAATCTTGTAGCTTGTTGTTCTGTAGCTCTCTTCTGAGCTTTAGTTGCCTTAGGTGCGTGTACTACCTGCTGGTGATGACCAGTAATTATCAACTTAAATCTTGGGTTCTTAATCCGACGAAGGTACGTCGCCATAAACTCAACTTTCCCTTTGTCGGCTGCTTTGATGGCAGATGAACCAGCGGCAAATTGAATTGGCGTTGGTGTGACGTTAGCTAAAGCAGCAAGTTCAGCTTTACCTGTTGCCGGATTAAACGCTGGTTGTGGTCTTGTATCACTAGCTTCAAATCTGGCTTTACCACTTTGATTTCCTCCCACACCAACTGCACTAGTAACACCTACTGGATGATTCTTATTGACAGTGATGTTAAAGTGGGGGTTTTTATTATCTTGCTTAACCTTCACCCGAACTCTAACCGGATTGAGTTTTTTCCAGATACTTTGTGGTTCACGCACATTAACGAATTTATACTGATTAGACCATCGATTCTGAACGACCCTAATAAATGTCCTTTCAAAAGCTCGCTTAGTGTGTTTATTCCACTTTGCAGCCCCTACAACGTTATTTTTGAAAGTGAAGCTTACCCTAATCGTTGCGTCAAGCCGATGGGATCGAGGTCTATAAGCAAGTGCAAATTTTCCGTTTCTGTTTATTATGAACGGATCTTTCTTGAAAGTCTTACCACGGAACTTAGGATAGTCGGTTTTTGCCTGTAGATACTCAGCATCCCAAAGGGTGATATAACCATATGTGTGAGCACCAGCGTATTTACTATCCTCAGCTTTAACCTTAACTCGAACTTTATCTGCTCCTTTCTTAATTGCAGCACCAGGGGTGATCAAACCGTTAGCATCAACCTTTGTGCCAAACGCTGGGCCGTCAATAGTCCATCTAATTTTTGCACCACCAGCAATACGCCCAGAATAGTTGACTGTTGCTTGAGAGGTAGTTTTGCTATCAGCAGGAATCTCGCTTGGTGAAAATTTCATTCTGCTCACGCTAACACCATTGCTACGCCTACGTTGAATAATTGCACCTGGTGTTGAACTCGGACGACCATGCAAATGGGAAAAAGCAGCAGCCTTTGATGAGGCTAACTGGCTCATGGAGAGACTATTTGTTGGTACTGGCAGGGTCTTTGGATTGGATGAGGGTAATCGCTGCACCGCCCTACTATCACTATTTTGCTGCTCCACATGCGCCAACTCATGCGCTGTCAACTCATTATTCCCCGGTGACTTAAGAGCCCCGAAATAAACATCACTCCCATGAGTAAACGCCTGTGCGCCCAACTCCTGATTCATCTGCACCGCTTCACCACCCGTATGCACCCGCACTCCACTAAAATCAGCACCAAAGCGCGGTTCCATAAACCCTCTCACGTCCTCCGATAACGGAGAACCTCCACCCTTAGACGCATTCAAACGACTCTCTAAATCCCCAGATGCCTGATTTCCATCTATTTGAGCTGCCCGTTGTACCATCTGCCCCATTTGCACAGGCGGATCAATTCGCCTTTGTACCACAGGTGTAATTGACTGCGCTCTTTGCCATATTTGATTGGGGTTATTGGTGTCCAACCGACGCTGAACGGACGCTGAACTATCAGGAGGCGCTGACATTGACATCACCTGAGATGCTACTCGGTCAGCTTCTTGCTCGTAAGCATCTCCTGGCGCTCCTATAGTCAACTTGGTTTGAATGCCAATTTCCTCTAAGTCTTTCCCTGCTTCTCCCGCCTGTTCCTCCTCTTCTTTGGCACAATCAGCACATTGGCGTTGAATCGGGTTTTCTGAGACTGGGGCAAAAGCTGTTCCCATCTGAGGAGTAGGAGTTTGTGTTGTGGGTGGGGCGACATCAAACCGGGCTGTCCATGGTGATTCAGATTTACGCTGTACTGTTGACCCTTCGGCTTGCTCCTGTTCCTTGGCTTGAAGTCCTCGCATCACATTCGCGGCGAGTCTATCGGCTGATGCTCTGGAATAGTCCCCGATTTCTTGGGGTGGGGCAGATGTCTGGTTGGGTTTGGGTTGAATTGAAAAATGTCCCAATTTACCAGGGCTTTTACCCTTTTTCTGTACCTTCGCAGGAGTCCAGGATGAATTTTTCTTTTGTACAGGTTTATACTCCATGATGCCGCCTCAGTTGCCCGATAATGTAAGGATTGGAGCCGATTCCCTCAAGAATCCTGGGTGATTCTCCGAGAAGCCAATACCTGTCCATTCCGAGAAAACGCCGGAAAGCGGCTTGACCTAAGACATCTTGAGTTGTGGCTAAATTATAAACTATTTTGTCTAAACCGAATTCAACCGGAAATATGTTTTAACATAAGAGCCATCCAACCGGAGCAAGGGGAGAGATTGTTGAGTTTGGCGGTAAGCGAAGCTATCCCGGAGGGAATCGCTCTTCCTAACCAACTTAATTATTACCCGCTTTCACGCTCCCAACGGACGATAAACTTTAACACTATTAAAACATATAAACATGTATGGATATTCCCACACCAATCACCTGGTATCAAGCCAACTTTCACTATCTCCAGATAGCCGTTAATCAAGTTCGTCAGGTATTAGAAGATTACATCGCTTACCAGCAAAATCAGCCCAACTTAGCCAAATTGGAAACGAGGTTATCCCCAGATGCCGCAGCCCTTCTCGACTATGCACCACCAGCCCTAGATAAACTCTGCGCTTTATTTCACCTCTCCCCATTTGACCGCTATATTCTCTTATTATGCGTTGGCATGGAGCTGGATAGTGAGTTTGAAGTCTTATGTGCCAAAATTAACGGCAATCCTAAACGAAATTATCCGACACTTAATTTAGCGTTATCCACGTTTAGCCAGACTCATCTGAGCATTCTTTCCTCCCAATCTCCATTACACCACTGGGAACTGGTTGAAATGGTGGAAGGATTACCCTTTACTCAATCGCCTCTACGCATTAATCGGCGCATTCTCTGTTATCTGTTGAGTGAACCTTGCATCGATAAGGAATGGGCAGGTATTCTTGTACCTGTACCGCCCTCATCTTCAACTTCTCTCCCCCCTTCGTATCAAAAAATCGCTGACAAAATTATCGCCACTTGGTCTAAGTCTTTAGCAACTTCTGACCATCCCGTTGTCCAGTTATGTGGTTCAGATTTAGCCGCGAAACAATCCATTGCCACCGTTGCCTGTAGCGCATTAGGGTGGAGTCTTCAGATGATATCAGCATCTGTTGTTCCATTTAATCCTAATGAACTGTATCAGTTAAAGCAACGGTGTTTCCGGGAAGCTTTATTAAACCACAGTTTCTTGTTTCTAAATGCTGATGAGATGAATCCAGGTGATCCTCGGCGAGAGTGGGCAATTGCTGAGTTTGTTGAACAATTACAAGTGCCATTAATTTTCAGCACCCAGGAACGACAACCGCAACATCAACGCCCGATGATTACCTTAGATGTGGGTCAACTGACTCATGCTGAACAACGAGATATCTGGAAATCCCATCTCGGTTCACTGACAACAGAACTGAATGGACAACTTGATACCCTAGTCTCCCAATTTAATCTCAACGCAGCAACAATTAAAGCTGCCTGTTTATCGCTGAATAATAGGGACTATACACCCACACCAACGGATGAACAGCCTGATGATGAACAAAACAATAAAGAACTTGAAAAAACGTCCTCATCCTCAACCCGCCGTCGCTCATCGAAAACTCAAAAATCTCAACCTAAAATAGAAAGTAATTCATCTCCCCTGCAAACTCACTTATGGGATTTCTGTAAGGTTCAAGCGCGTCCCCGTTTAGATGATTTGGCGCAACGGATTGATGCTGTAGCGACTTGGGAGGAGTTGATTCTACCTGACTTGGAAAAAAAGACGTTACATGAAGTTTCGACTCATGTTCAACAACGAGCGAAGGTTTATCAAGAATGGGGATTCGCGGGAAAAGGCGGGCGTGGATTAGGGATTAGCGCTCTTTTTTCCGGACCAAGTGGAACTGGGAAAACCATGGCGGCGGAAGTGTTGGCAAAGGAGTTAAGCCTTGACCTTTATCGAATTGATTTGAGTGCGGTGGTGAGTAAATATATTGGTGAAACGGAGAAGAATTTGCGACGAATCTTTGATATTGCGGAAACCAGTGGGGCGATTTTATTGTTTGATGAAGCGGATGCTTTGTTTGGTAAACGAACGCAAGTTAAAGATTCTCATGATCGCCACGCCAATGTGGAAGTGAGTTATTTATTGCAACGAATGGAAGCCTATCAAGGATTAGCAATTTTGACGACAAATTTGATTGAAGCCTTAGATCAAGCGTTTATGCGTCGAATCAATTTCTCGGTTAAATTTCCCTTTCCAAATGCCGACGATAGATCCGCGATTTGGCAGCGCATTTTTCCCCAAGAAACACCGACTCAGAAATTAGAGATGCAAAAGTTGGGCAAGTTGAATATGGCGGGGGGAAATATCCGCAGTATTGCTTTAAATGCGGCGTTTATTGCGGCTGATGCGGGTGAACCTGTGATGATGAAACATATTTTACAAGCGACGAAAAGCGAATGTCTTAAGTTGGGGAAAATTTTAACCGATTCCGAAGTCAGGGGCTGGGTTTAAGTTGAATGGCACGCTCCAAGGCTGGTGGGCAGTGCCCACCCTACGGTATATTAAGGGTGGAGGCGATCCAAAAATGCTTATAGTGCCATTAAGCTTAAGTCAGTACCATTCAGTTTAAGTTGATGTTGGTTTATCGTATAGGCTGGGTTTTCTGTGCGATCGCGTCCCAAACTTTGACCTAATACCTAATATGCATATAATACACAAAATGTCAACTCTGGCAATTTAGCTGTGCCAATTTTTGGGTCATCGAACCCCTTTCCGGGCATACCTCTATATTGATTGCTCCATCATCTCTTGCCAACAGCCATGGCGAATCTACTCATTATCGAATCAGGCGGTAAGGTCAAAAAACTCAAATCCATTCTCGGTGCTGGCTGGACGGTTAAAGCCAGTATGGGTCATGTTCGGGAATTAGCTGATGATGGTCAAGATTCTCTAGGGTTTGATTTGGAGGGTTCCCACATCCACTGTCGCTATGTTCCTCGCAGTTCACAAGCCAAGAAAATCTTATCGGAGTTGCGCTCTGCTGTCCGCCAAGCCGACCGAATTTACCTAGGGACTGACCCAGACCGAGAAGGAGAAACGATTGGTTGGCATTTGACCGAAGAATTACGATTGAAGCATCCCCTGCGGGTGACTTACACAGAGATTACTAAATCCGCCGTAGAACGCGCGATCGCACATCCGAAAACCATTGACTCAAACCTTATCGCCGCCGGACGTGCTAGGGATTGTTTGGATAAATTGGTGGGATATAAAGGGAGTCGATTAGTTTGGCGCTTGAATAACGGCTGCAAGTCCATGGGACGAGTGCAGAGTGCTACCTTACATCTACTGGTGAAGCGAGAACAAGAGATTCTGGCATTTAAACCCCAGGATTATTGGGTAGTGTGGGTAGAATATCAGGAGGGATTTAAAGCCCTTTTCGCGGGTCGAACTCAGCCGCCCCAGAATTCTAGGAACACGAAGAATCAGCCGGATGATACGGGAGAAGATCATCCAGTATCGGAGGGGAAGCGGGTACTCTCTCAGGACGAGGCGGATCAATTAGTCACAATCGCGCGTTCTCATTCCCATCATGTCGTCACAGTAGAGGGGAAGACAGTTAAACAATCTCCCCCCGCCGCATTTACAACTTCTACGCTTCAGCAATCTGCCGGTGCTAAACTCAAGCTGAATCCAGAAGTGACGATGAAAATTGCCCAAAGCCTCTATGAAGCTGGGCATATTACCTATATGCGGACGGATTCCGTGGCGTTGTCTCCAGAGTTTTGTCGAGGGGCAAAGCAGTGGCTTTTGCAGCATGACCCAGATAATGTACCCTCTAGAGTAGCCTCCCATCGCTCTAAATCCGGGGCGCAAGAAGCCCATGAAGCGATTCGTCCCACTCATGTTGAACGCACACCAGAGCAATTATCGGTTCAACTCCCCAGGGATGAGGCAAAACTGTATGATTTAATTTGGAATCGCGCGATCGCAACCCAATGCTGTCAAGCTCAATTATCCAAAACTCGCATTATCACCCAATCGGGGGATGTATTTTGGGAAGCTAGGGGACAGGTGTTAATCATACCGGGCTATACTCGCTATTGGAATAATATTGCCGCCGATTCCCAATTACCACGGGTACAGCAGGGTCAACCGCTTACCTTAGATAAGGCAGGTGCGGATAAGAAACAGACGCAGCCGCCACCCCGTTACAGCGAACCCAAACTGGTGCAGGCGATGGAACGTTCCGGAATTGGTCGTCCTAGCACCTATGCGCCGACAATTAAGACGTTGAAAGCGCGTAACTATGTTCAGTTAAGTAAAGGGAAATTGCAGCCAACCCAACTGGGGATGGAATTGGATGTATTTTTGGCACAGGTGTTACCTGATCTGATTCAGCCAGAATTTACGGCTAAGATGGAATCGGATTTAGATGCGATCGCGTCAGGTAAATTGGATTGGGAGTGTTATTTGACGGGGTGGAATCGGGATTATTTTGCTCCCG
The DNA here is from genome assembly GCF_046565525.1 of Coleofasciculus sp. Classification (NCBI taxonomy): domain Bacteria; kingdom Bacillati; phylum Cyanobacteriota; class Cyanophyceae; order Coleofasciculales; family Coleofasciculaceae; genus Coleofasciculus; species Coleofasciculus sp. The sequence goes on from NZ_JBKHUP010000030.1 coordinate 40,911, forward strand.
CGCTCAACTCGGCGTTTGCCCAAGTTCCAGAGATATCCAGTCAAACTCACTCTACCCCGAAAGGTGAATCGAAACGGCGTCCGAGAACGGAATCCACGGATTATCCCTGTCCTAAATGTCAACATCTGATGACTAAGGTGTTTTCTCAGTCTCAGAAGCTGAAAGCGGATCATTTCCTCAGTTGCGATAATCGCCAAGGGGGATGTGGGGTGGTAATGTTTTGGAATGCCAAGGCTGGGGAGTATGAGTTACCGCGTTCAGATCGCCCTGCACCGAAAGCGAAGCCAGCCAAGCCAGCCAAGCCAGACAAGTTAACGGAGTATGCTTGTCCGAGTTGTGGGAAGCCGTTGGAGTTGTATGAATATGAGAAAGAGGGTGAGTCTAAGAAGATGCTGCGTTGTGCGAATCCCAAGTCTCGCCAGGGGAAATGTAAAAATGTGGCTTATTTTTGGACGAAAAAGGGGACGTTTTGGAGTCCCAAGTTTGGGGAAGTGAAAACGTGATGGATGATGGCGATGCAGGGCTTGCTGTATTAAGGTGAAAACTATACAATACAAGGGTTTCAATCCATTTTTCGACAAAAACTGCTTTCGTTTTGACACCTAGATGGGCGATAAGCTTATTTTTAGTTTGTCCAAAGTCGCAAATTAAAGTGACATACCCCCGCCTCCGGTCATTACTGTTTCTCCAGTGGGCTGCGAGAATCCTGGTGATGGCTCGATAGTAACAAAAATTGAAGAGTCTCCGTTTGGCTTAGGACGTTCCCAACTCAGCAGCTTAGTGATGCCTTGGGTAACCTATACTGATCCAGAAATTGCACATGTGGGAATGTACGAACATGAGGCTCAGGAAAAGGGGATTGAGGTCAATACGATCAAGATTCCGTTTAGTAGTGTAGACCGCGCGATCGCAGATGGTGAAGAAGATGGATTTGTTAAGATTCATCACCAGAAAGGTTCCGATACAATTTTGGGAGCAACCATTGTCGCTCGTCATGCAGGTGAGATGATTAGTGAAGTGACTACAGCGATTGTGAATAAGGTGGGTTTGAGTGGGTTATCGGGTGTAATTCATCCCTATCCAACTCAAGCTGAAGGCATTAAGAAAGAAAGCAGCGGATGCTTATCGCCGTACACTGCTTACACCAACCTCGAAAAAAATCTTGGGATTGCTCACTAAGTTGTCTTAACGCTTTTTATCGAATTCTTGAGGACTATTAAAGGAACATTTCACTGTTTAGGTATAGTTAGGAGTTGATAAAAGCCCGATGAATAGCGATCGCCGAATTCCAGTTGTATTACTCTTGCTACGACTGAGTGTGTTTCTGGTCATGCTGATGTGGACTTTAGATAAATTTGTGAACCCTGACCATGCCGCCGCAATTTTCCAGAATTTTTATTTGATTGGTGGATTGAGTAATGTGCCAATTTACATCATTGGGGGGATTCAGCTTATAATTATTCTGGGATTTGTAGCAGGTTTCCAAAAGCGGTGGACTTATTTGTTAGTGCTATTTTTCCATTCTGTTTCCACCTTCTCATCTTTTCGGCAATATTTCGCTCCCTTTGAAAATTTGCTATTTTTCGCGGCTTGGCCCATGCTTGCGGCTTGCTTTGCCCTTTACTATCTCAGAGATTTAGATATCATCTGGACAGTTGATAAAAATTAATTATCTTTACCCCTCTCATCCACTCGTCATTGAGGGAGAATATGTTTACTTTACGATTCACCTTGGGGAATCGGGTATTACACCAACAACGAGCTTGTGTTTCCGGTTCGCAATCAGGATGAGCTGATGCTTCATCCGAAAGCCATTATTAGCTATGTGTGGGAACCAGATAATCAAACCCCAAACAATCGCTTTTCTGGTATCAGTCATCAGTTTCCTCACCAAGAACTCAAGCAAGTGGGTACACAGATTGTAGATTTCAATGGTCGGCAAATTAGTGCCCGTTGGGACAATGAACTGGAAACCGTTATTGTTGAAGAACTAGATGGAACCCCTATTCCCAGTTCGACGGCATTTGCTTTTGTGTATCCAGCATTTTTTACTGAGTAAGTGAGGTATAAACTTCAACTAATAGTCGCTCACTTTAGGGGCCACCAGGATACTTTATCCCTAGTCGCACTGTAGACTTCCTTTAACCCTTCTGGATCAGCAACGCGCACGATATCGCTAGAGGTATCCTTGGCGGTTGGGGAGGCTAATAATCCAACTTGTTGCATTCCCTTGAGTACCTGTTCTACGGTACGATGGTTAAGCTGACTGGCATGAGCAATCACATCCACAGGCAGATCAAATACATAAACACCATTGGCATCCGGTTGATTCCCTAGCGATCGCTCCTGATACACCAAGGCTCGCAACAGCGCCGCAACAGCTTGAGGGGGATAGGTGCTGCAATTGAGTAAATGGTACTGAAACTTCTCCCGCAACTCAAACAGCAAATCGTAGCGATCGCGAAATGTCTGGTTTTCTTTATAAATGGACTCAATCACGTCCAAGGGAATCTGGAATACATCTGTAGTTTTATAGGCTTCCACCAAACTCGGAAAGGATCTCGACACCTGTCCATAGCTAAATGCCAAGTTCCTCATCCCAAAACAACCACCGGGATAGCTAATGGATATCACCCGATCTAACGGCGTACTGCGAGTAATCACCGGTCCGCCATTGACAATTACATACAGGAAATCCAAGGAAACGCCGGGACGAAAGGCGGTATAGACGGGACGACTAGAGTAAAGCTTTTCTCCCTTGAGATCTAAGGTTTTCAGATAATCACCCAACCAGTCGGCGTCTAATTCCTTAAATAGGTAATTACTCTGGAGTCGTGTTGTCAAGTCAGATTTAGGCGGTTTGGCTGCTTTTGCCATCTCTTAATCCGGGCTGCACATATATTACCAGCTTACCCAGCCTGCTCTTAAAATAGAAATTGATTGAAATTCATTTGAAATTCATTTGGCATCCCATCCCTAGTTCTCACCTAGAGGCGACCCGCTTCCACAAATGAACAACGAACGGGAGTCCGCTTAATTAACTCGGGTCGCCCTATCTATGCTCAACTTCCGCTGAACATGGTACGTAACCGTCCCGGAAGATTGCGGTGGTCTAAATCTTGATGGCGAAGCAGCTTTAACAACGGTTCTGGTACATTGGTACTGAGATTAATCTGCAATTGGGGACCCGAAAGGGCGAGTTGAATAATAATCTCATCGGGAATTTCCAATTCCGTAATCGGTTGACCATTCTTGTACGTCCCATTGTTGCCAAAATTAATCAGTTTCCATCGGTTCCCCACACACCGCAGTTCTAGATGGTAACGCGAGACAACCGAACTCCGTAGCACAATATGGTTATCCGCACATCGCCCAATTTTAATAATCGGTTGATCGGTAAAGTGCCATTGTTGAATTGGCACACTATAAGACGGTGATCGCAGTGATACCGTAATAACATTTGGAGCAAGATTTGCCCCAGACAAAGATTTATGATTCAATTGATGCACCCCTAAAAATCAAAACTTGATAGTTAGTTTAATAATGACATGCCCAAGAGGGATCGCAAAGAGGGATCTTAAAGTTGGATCGTATAGTGCAATTCACTTCCAGGACATGGCTTTTCGGGTAAACGTGACGAGAAGTCCCAGATATTCCGTGACTTCCCCTGATCTCCCGCTAAGAAAGAGAGTTTTACCGACAGAGTACGCGATCGCAAGAGCGATATTGCTGTTGGTTATCACCTGAAATAGGCTTAATCCACAATTGAGCTAGGAGGCTCACTATCACTAATTCGATAGCTGATATCTTCAGTTTACAGAATCTGACCGAGTTTTTCACACCGTGTTATTACGGAGCCAGTCCAAACGCCATTGGAGTGAATTCCCCGATGCTAAAATACCCGTCCAATAATCAAAATCGAAGGAAAAATTTCTCCGCAATTGTAACAAAAGCTACCAAATCATCTCTGACTTAAGCAGAATGTCGCTATCCTTAGACGCCAGGAAATAAATGATCCTATTGGCTTGCTTCCCTCCCCTCCCAGGGGAGAGCTAGGGAGGGGTCTGACCCCCCATTAAATAAATTTCATAATAAATTAGTAATACGCGCCGACAAAGCTGTAAATCAACCCAAACAGAACCAGCCACGTCAAAACAGTATAGATCCAATCTCGCTGTCGGATAAACATCATGCAGGAAAAAGCAACTCGGAGAATCGGAGTAGCAATGAGAACCAGTAATCCCAATTGAATAATACCCCGACGGCGACCGGACAACACCCCTTGGATGACACCAACAGGCGAGCGAAATTCAGCAGGTTCTCCTTGAAACATCCGGTAATTCACCGGTTCAAATCCGTGGCGAATTAAATAAAGAATTCCCCCCACCAAAACGAGACTGCTTGACAAAATTACGCCATAGTTCAGCAGATTACCAATCCACTGTTCAAGTTGTAGCGGATTAGCGGATTCCGTCGCCGATTCTTGATCATTAACCTGAAAATTACGGGATAAATCCGTTATCTCATATCCCTCTAAACCGTTATCATTTCCGGCGACATCGCCACATTCCTCCTTTTCTGAAACTCCTTTACCCTCTGACTTCTGTCTCACCTTTCGTTCACAGGTAGAATTCGCGATCGCAGGTTCGGGTTTCAGCAACTTGAAATTAACTCGATTCATTTTATCCCACCCCGATAAAACTCTGGTAGATCATCTTAAGCGCCATCACTAAAAGTACCAGACTAAAGACGATTCTCAAAATCTCTGTCTTGGCGCCGATAAGAACATTTGCCCCCAATAAAGCACCCGGTAATACCCCCAATATTACAGGCATTGCCAATCCAGGGTCAATATAACCCCTACTTAAATAAACTCCGGCTGACGCCGCCGCCGTTACCCCAATCATAAAATTGCTGGTAGTGGTAGACACTTTAAACGGTAAACCCATGACTTGATCCATGGCTAGCACTTTAAACGCCCCCGAACCAATACCCAGTAACCCCGATAATACGCCAGCAACCATCATCACACCAAAACCCATGGGAATAGAATTAGCGTGATACATCATCAATCCATCAGGGGTGGGATACGTTCCATTAAGTTTCAGATAAGTAGCCAGGGAATCAGGGGATTCAGGGGTGTCCGGCTTGGGTTGATTTTGCCAGGAAAAGTAGGCAGAATAAATCAGTGCGATCGCTAACACCAATGTCAAGGCTTTAACCGATACATAAGCGGCAATCAAGGCACCCATAATAGCACCCATTGTGGTGGCGACTTCCAGAAACATGCCAATTCGCAAATTAGCATAGCCTTTTTTTAAATAAGAAGAAGCTGCACCGCAAGACGTAGCAATCACTGACACCAAAGACGCACCCACCGCATATCGGATATCTACCCCAAATACGGACACCAAAAAGGGAACAATAACCACACCACCCCCTAAGCCAGTAATTGCGCCTAAAAAACCAGCGGTGAATGATCCCGCCCAAACCAGTACAGAAAATTCTAGAATATTCATAGGTTATTTGGTGGTTGTTCCAGACGTAGCATCCTACGTCTGGAACACAATGGGTTATCAGGTAGCAAATGTTGCAATTTTGGAGTTTAACCGGATTATGAAATAGGTATTCTAGTTTTTTTCAAGACGCTTGATAAATCATCGACGTCAACGCTGGAAACGCCTTCACATCCTTGGGTTTAACAAACACCTGCTGACCGGGCTTTAGATTAAGTGTATCAAACTGTTCGCGACTCAAATGTGCCACAATCGTTTGTTCATCCATAAAGGCTAACTCAACTTGAATTTCCCAGCCCAAATGAATAACCCGTTTGACGATAGCCGGTGACGTAACTCCATTAGCCGAGGTTTGTACCTGAATATCATGGGGACGAACAAACATCTGAGTTTTTATCGCCGTCATATCATTATTTCGGAAAAGATGGGCGGTACTCGGTAGCACATTCACTGGACCAATAAAACTCATCACAAACGCATTAGCCGGATGATCATAAATTTGGTCAGGGGTGCCAATTTGCTCAATTCGTCCTTGATTCATCACCACAATTTCATCCGCCACTTCCATGGCTTCTTCTTGATCATGGGTAACAAAAATACTGGTAACGTGAACCTCTTCATGTAACCGCCGCAACCAAGCCCGAAGTTCTTTCCGCACCTTAGCATCTAAAGCACCAAAAGGTTCATCTAAAAGCAGTACCTGCGGCTGTACCGCCAAAGCCCGCGCCAATGCGACTCGCTGGCGTTGACCCCCCGACAATTGAGACGGATAGCGATCGCCTAATCCTTGCAACTGGACTAACTCTAATAATTCCTCAACCCGTTGCTTGACAAATCGTCGGGGACGCTTACGAATTTCTAGACCAAAGGCAATATTTTGGCGAATGGTTAAATGTTTAAATAAGGCATAATGCTGGAACACAAAACCAATATTACGCCGACTGACATCTAAATGGGTTGTATCCTGACCATTAATTACAATTGACCCACTATCCGGAGGTTCCAATCCGGCGATCGCCCGTAACAGTGTAGATTTCCCGGAACCCGATGGACCCAAGAGCGCCACCAAACTCCCTTCTTTTACCGTCAAATTGACTCGATCCAAGGCAACAAAATTACCAAACTGCTTAGAAACCTGTTCAACAATGATGCTCATAATAACTCCTGTCTTTTGTTCTTTGTCCTTTGTACTTTGTGTCCGAATGACCAATGACGTTGAGGGTTGGGCGAAGCATTCGTGAATGAAGGTTTTTTGCTTCGGACAAGGTTGGCTGCACGAATGCTTCTCCCCTACACAAATCATGACTAATGACTAATGACTAATGACCAATGACCATTTGACCAATGACCCCTTAATGATGAACCGGACGGCTTGTATTGCGCTCTAAAATCTCCTTGACAATCAGCGTCACAAATCCTAAAAGTGCCAAAATTGCCGCTGCACCAAAGGCGGCTTGGGTTTGATAATTTTTATAGGCTTGCTCCACAAAAATAGGTAACGTTTGAGTCCGACCTAAAATGCCACCAGAAACTACAGCAACCGCCCCAAATTCCCCCATCGCCCTAGCATTAGTTAGCAAAATACCATAGAGTAAACCCCAGCGAATATTGGGTAAAGTGACACGCCAGAAAATTTGCCAGTCATTCGCCCCCAAGATACGCGCCGCTTCTTCTTGATCTGAACCCATATCTTCCATCACTGGAATAACTTCCCGCGCCACAAACGGTAACGTAATAAAAATTGTCGCCATTGCCATTCCAGGTATGGCAAAAAGAACGTTGATGTCTAAACTATTGAGTAGCGGCGCAAACCAGCCATTTCGTCCATAGAGTAAGACAATCATTAAACCCGCAACAACTGGAGAAATGGCAAAGGGTAAGTCAAGAATACTAATCAGTAAAGCACGTCCACGAAACTGATTACGGGCAATTACCCAAGCCGCACAGAGTCCAAACACCGTATTTAAAGGTAACGCGATCGCAGCCATAATCACAGTCATGCGGACAGCGTGTAAGAATTCCCGACTCCCCATCGCGGCGAACAATTCACCAATCCCTTGATGAAAGGCTTCATAGAACACAGCTAAGGCGGGAATGAATAAAACAAGGAACAGATAACCTAACGCGATCGCGATTAACAATTGTGTTTGGGGGTGAGTTTTACGATTCTCATTTTTTGTCACCTTAATGTTACCAAACTCGCCCCCCTTTTCCTTAATGGAGACACGAGAAAACAAATTACGCAGCATAACGACGCCCCCATTGTTGTAGTCCGTTAATCACCAGCAGCAACAGTAATGAACCGACAAGTAAAACTGTACCAATTACAGTGGCTCCCCCATAGTCGTATTGTTCTAACCGTTGAAACACAAGTACTGGCGCAATTAAATCTTGGAAAGGAATACTCGATGAAACAATCACCACAGAACCATATTCTCCAACCGCCCGCGAAAAACCCAGCGCTACCCCCGTCAGAATGGGTGGAACTAGGGGAGGAAGTAAGACTCTGAAAAAGGTTTGATAGCTAGATGCACCCAAAGACCAAGCCGCTTCTTCGATTTCTTTTTCCATCTCTTGCAAAACGGGTTGTAAAGTTCTGACAATAAACGGAAGCGAGATAAATACCATTGCCACAAATACACCCAAGCGAGTGAAAGCAATTTTGATGCCAAATGGAGCAAAGAATTGTCCAATCCAACCTTTATCACTGTAAACAGTAGCTAACACTAATCCAGCCACTGAAGTTGGGAGCGCAAAAGGCAAATCGACCGCCGCATCAACGAATTTTTTACCGGGGAAATCATGGCGGACTAAAACCCAAGCCACGAGAGTTCCCATCACACCATTTATCAGGGCGGCGAGGAGAGCGGTAACGAAGGTAACATTGTAAGCCGAGCGAGCCACGTCAGAAGTGGCAATCCGCCAAAACTCTGAGACTCCTAGGCTGAGGGACTTGCTCATCAATGCCGCGATCGGCAGTAATAAAACTAGACTGAGGTAAACGAAAGTGATCGTCCAGGGTATAGAAATGGTGGCAATTTTATGCCGCCCCCAGGTGGTTAAAGATTGAAAATAATCCGCTGAATTAGTCATGGGAGGTTGAAGATTTATGATATTTCTCCAGGTAAGAAATGGGAACAACAATGAACCACAACAGAGGAGCTAACACGATAATGAGCCAAGATAAACGTAATTCCTCAGTCGATAAGTCAGTTTCTTGCTGAAACGCTTTCAAGTAAACGGCAAAACAGTAGAGGGCGACAGAACTGTAAAATCCTAGGAAAACAATCATGATAGTTTTAATACTCCTTGACTACCAGCCATCTGCTTCCGCACTGGATTCATGCCAAACCTCGACATCCAAGTCCGAAAGGTAGATTAAGGCACTGTCAATTTGCTTAGCAGTACCCTGAAGTCTTAGGTCAAACCAACCATCTCCTTTTGCATTCCCTCCTAACAAGGCGGCATTAATCGTAATGTTTAATCCTTGTTGGGAAATTAGATTTGAGAGGAGGGGTTCCTGATGATATATCTGAGGAATGCGGACTCGGACACGAGTGTGAGTGAGTCTGTGGTTCTCAGAACTATTGTCTGAGTTAATTGGAGTGGTGTAAGTGTTGTGAGTCATTGGAGTCGGTGGGCTTTAGGGGTTATTCTTTCTATTTGGATTGAGCTAGTTTTGCTTGCATTTTGTCGAAGGCGGCACCATCTTCAAAAAATTTGGCTTGAATTTGATCCCAGCCGCCCAAATCTTTCGCCGTGAACAGATTTTCGACAGTAGGATATTTACTGGCAAACTCTTGAGCAACAGTTTCATCTATAGGACGGAAGCCGATTTTGGCAAATTCTCGCTGTGCTTCTGGAGTAAATAGAAATTTAACAAAGGCTTCGGCGATTTCGCGAGTCCCATGTTCATCTACATTGGCATCAACAACAGCGACGGGATTATCGATAGAAATGTTATAGTCCGTGGGAATAATAAAGGGGTGATTATCTCCCTGTTCCCTGGCGAGAAGGACTTCGTTTTCATAATTAATTAATACATTACCCTGACCTTGTTTAAAGAATACATCACTGGCTTCGCGAGCGTCTTTTGGCAAAACGGGGACATTTTTATAGACGCTTTCGACAAAGGTTTCGGCGTCCTTGTCGCTACCCCCGGCTTGGGTAATCACTCCCCATAGCGCCAGATAATTCCATCTGGCTCCCCCAGAGGTTTTGGGATTGGCGGTGATGACTTTGACGCCATCTTTCGTCAAATCAGACCATTGAGTCACGTTTACTTTCTCATCCCGTGTGACCAGAGCCGCCACCGATGTATGAACGATGGAATCATTGGGAAATTCTTGTTCCCAACCCGGCTCAATGAGTCCGGCTTTTTCAATCTTTTGCGTATCCAAAGCTAGAGCTAAGGCGACAACATCGGCTTCTAAGCCATCAATGACGGCGCGAGTTTGGGAGCCTGATCCGCCATAACTTTGGTCAAAGGTGACGGTTTGACCGGTCTTGGCTTTCCACTGTTCAACAAATTGGGGAATGATTTGTTCATAGGCTTTCTGGGTTACCGCATAGGATACCAGGGTTAACTTGACGGGACTGTCGGCGTCAGCGGTGTTACTGGGGGGATTGGAACAAGCTGCGATCGCGCTACTCATGGCTACCCCTGCTAGCACTAGAGCCATGAACCGTTGACGCGATCGCCAGAGGTGCTGAGTGGATTGGGTTCTCATAATGTAAAACTCCTATAACGAATCCGTAATTTTCGCTTTAATGTGCCTGCATTTTAATTCTAGTTGAATCTTAATTCATTTGCAATACATGTTTGATTTAAATTGACCGTGACCAGCGGTTAAAACCTTTATTGATACCCTTTTCACCAGCATTGGCAACAGGCGCAACACTAAGACTGGGTTACGCGATCGCGACACCTCACCCCCCTGTGGCTATCTCTGCGGCGGTGTGCTAGTCATTCCCATCACTTAGTGTGGCATTTTGTTATAAAAAGTAGTTTTTTAGGCTATATCGCACTACTTGCCCGTTTATCTTACCAGGGGGTTTGGGGGAGTTGTAAGACCCACGCTGTAATTTTATTCAGCGTTGGGATATACAACTCCCCCAAGTTAATTTAGGTGGATCGCTGTCACCTAAATTAACATTTAACGGTGTTGCGTTAGCCTGTAAATGTTTTATAATCAGTTCATGCACCAATAAACACCGATGCTGACACTTAACTATCGCTACCGCATCTATCCAGACGTCAATCAACAGTTTATCCTGCTTGATTGGATGGAGATTTGCCGGAAAGCGTACAACTACGCTCTTAGGCAAATCAAAGATTGGTGCAATAGTAGAAAGTGTATAATCGATAGATGCTCTATCGAAAAAGAGTACATCATCCCGGCTGATGCTCTGTTCCCCAACGAAACCAGTCAGCTTAATAAGTTGCCCAAGGCAAAGAAGGAATTCCCTCGATTGAGCGAAGTTCCTTCTCAGGTTCTCCAGCAAGCTATTAAACAACTGCACACGGCTTGGAAACACTTCCAACACAGAGGGTTTGGTTTTCCCAGATTCAAAAAGGTTGGGCAGTTCAAATCGTTACTGTTTCCTCAGTTCAAGGAAAATCCGGTAACAAAGGAGCATATCAAGCTACCCAAGCTGGGGATAATCCCAATTAATCTGCACCGTCCTATCCCCTCTGGATTCACGGTGAAACAGGTTCGTATTATCAAGAAAGCCGATAAATGGTACGCATCTATCAATATTCAGTGTGATGTCTCTGTCCCAGACCATAAACCACATGGGTATCCCATCGGTGTTGATATTGGGTTAGAGAAGTTTTTAGCAACTTCTGAAGGCACTCTTGTAAGACCTCCCAGGTTTTTTGCCGAGCTACAAGGCAAGTTGAAATTACTGCAACGCAGGCTAAGCAGGAAACAAAAGAGGTCAAAAAATTACGAGAAAGCCCGAATTAAGGTGGCTCTATTACACCACAAAATCGACAACACTCGCAAAGACTTCCATTTCAAACAAGCTCATGCCTTGTGCGATGAGGGTGACATGATCTTCATGGAAGACATTGATTACCGCATCACCGCTAAAGGGTTCCTGGGAAAACAGATGTTAGATGGTGGCTTTGGTCAGTTCCGTGCCATCACTGAGTACATCTGCTTCAAACGTGGAAAGTTCTTTGCTGTTGTCGATGCTAGAGGCACATCAGGGGAGTGTCCTAATTGTGGTGGTGAAGTCAAAAAAGACCTGAGTGTAAGGATTCATCAATGTCCGAATTGTAACTATACGACGGACAGAGATGTTGCCAGTGGTCAGGTGATTAGAAATCGAGGGATAACCCTCATTAGTACTGTCGGGCAGACAGGAATGGAAACTGCCTGTGAAGTCGGTCTACTGGGGACGAAGGGAACTTCGTCTAGGCAAGTGGCGAAACCCCGTAAGGGAACAAGCAGGAAAGCTAAGTCGTGAGGCTTGGAAGCCTACACCGTAATCTTGATTCGGTGTAGGAGGATGTCACGTTGTTCCCATTTGGCTGAATTAGTTAGACAATTAATCAAGCAGCAATAGTTCTAAACTCTAAAATCCAAGCTTCAAAATCTAAAAGCTACCCTGATTATCCCCAGGTTTAGAGGTAGAGTATTGGCATAATTGTCTACCAAAGGAGATTAGTTATGGTCGTGACTCGCGAAGTCATTATTCCCACGGGTATGGAAATCCTCTATGAAAAGTATCACTATTGTCCGGGTATTAGAATCGGAAATACCGTTTATGTCTCCGGTCAAGTGGGTCGCGACGAAAATTTACAGGTGGTTGAGGGGATAGAAGCTCAGTTTGTCCAGGCGTTTGAAAATGTCAATAAAGTTCTTTTAACCGCAGGCGTAACCTTTGAGGATGTTGTAAAAATGGTGACCTATCATGTCACAACTCCCGCTTCGGTTCCAGGATCACAACCACTAACAATTCCCCATTTGTCGCTGTTTATGGACGTAAAAGATCGCTATTTCATTGAGAAATATCCGACTTGGACAAAGGTGGGTGTAACGGCTTTGTCTGAGCCGGGACTCATTGTGGAAATAAAATGTACAGCACTGCGATGAAATAAATTTAATAAAAGTCAAGTGTTGTGTAGGGGCGGGTTTTACGATTATCCTTTTTGACTTCACAGGAGATGCAACTAAACCCGCCCCAATTCTGGACAATCATTAACAAGAGAACTCCCCTATTTCTACAGCGTTTTCAAACTCGAGGTGATACACCCTTTCCAAGAGTAGAAAAGCACTATCTCATAGTTACTGTACTACACCGTGTTGGTGGGCGCGGTGGGCGCACGTCGGTGCGCCCCTACGGGTTCTGGGTATAAAACTAAGCTATCAAATTAGATTAAACACGCCCTGACTTTCTGCCCAGAAACCTTATTAACTATCCCAGGGAAATAATTTAATCAAAATTGATTTCACAACCCCAGAACTTCCCAGGATTTTTCGACGACTTCATCGGGATCAAAAGGCTTAGTCATATACAAATCTGCGCCGACTTGTTGACCTTTTTCTTTGTCAAATTCTTGCCCCTTTGCGGTTAGCATAATAATATAGACATCTTTGATATCCAGGTTATTTTTAACCGCATAACAAACATCAAAACCATTCATTTTAGGCATCATCACATCCAGGAAAACTAGATCAGGTTTTTCAGTCTTAATGGTTTCAATCGCCTCTTCCCCATTTTCAGCAATCAGGATTTCTACCCCTTCGTCTTCCAACTCTTCTAAGGTTTGTGCCATTAACAGGCGAATGTGTGGTTCGTCATCAACAATCAAGACTTTTTTGTTCATATTAATAGATCACTTCAAACACATCTACGGGTTTTTTCTTGCCCTTAACTTGAACCGTGCCAACTTCCTTAAACTTAAACAGATTATGGGTAACTTCATAGACACTGCGACACACCAAAATTTGTTCCCCTTTGGCAATTGATTGTAAGCGAGAGGCAATATTGACCTTATCACCAATGGCGGTATAGTCCATGTGCTGAGGAGAGCCAACATTACCGACAATCACTTCCCCAGAACTGATACCAATTCCGGTGATAAAATTTTGTCGAATCCAATGGACAGGGATTTTTTTAATCCGCTTTTGCATTTCAATCGCCGTTTTAATCGCGCCTTGCTCACTATAAACTAAACGAGAGGGAGCGCCAAACATTGCCACAATCATATCACCCACAAACTTATTTACAGTTCCGCCATGGCTAAAAATTACATCAACCATGTGGGTAAAATACTCATTCAAGTATTCGACAATTAATTCCGGAGGTAATTCTTCGCATTTAGTGGTGAAATTTCTAATATCTGAAAATAAAATAGCAATATCTCGTTTAGCTGGCTCGAAGGAAAAATCATCTTTTTCTTCCAAAATTGCCTCAACTACTTTAGCGGATACATAACGTTCAAGATTACTTTTGATCCGCTCTTCTTTTAGTTTTTGTTCATGCAAAATCGCATTTTCAATGGCAGATGCTGCTTGGGAGGCGAGGGCAGTCAATAGCTTTAAATCAGCCGCCGTATAGTTAATCGGCTCTTGATGACTAATATTAATCACTCCAATTATACCATCTTTAGTTTTTAATGGAGCGCAAATTAGAGAATAAATTTGATTATAACCTTCAATAAATCGAATATCCGATTGTACATTATTAATAATTTCAGCTTTACCCGTCAAGATTAAATGACCCGCGATTCCTTTTCCCAAAGCCAAGGGTGCTTTTGGGTCATATTCTTGACCAATGGCGGCGATTAACTCAAACTCACTCGTGTCGGAATTTAATAACATAAGTGAACCACTGGTAGCTTTAATTAATCGGGTGGCTTCATCAATAATCAGATTAGCAACTTGTTTGAGATCGAGGCAAGCTGTTAACCGCCCTGAGATATTATAAAGCAAGTTAATTTCTTTATATTTATCCAAGGTTTCCCTTGCCAACATTTTTTCCTGAAGCTCTTTATTGGCAATATAACTCAGTAGAGATGCCAAAGATGATGCTTTTTCGCTACCTCTGATCCAACCAATAATATCATTAGCAAGTTTTACCGGATAGCTTTCCAGTTTCTCTTGGGTTGCTTCACCGAAAAGGAGACGACCTTGGGTATCCTGAATCAGAATGGGTGTCTCCATGACAGAACTCATCTCTTTGAGCAGAGATAAAACATCTTTTTTATTCAGCAACTTCTTTAGACTGATAGTAACCATCGGGTTTTTCATTCGCTAATAGGAGAAAAAAGACATTCTCCAGACCTTTCTCAAATCGCAGGGTTTTAACAATATTATATCGTTCAGATAGCTCAGAATTCACAATGATCATATCTGGCTTGACTGCAATGGCTTTTTCTTTAAAATCCTCTCCCTCAAAGACTTCAATCACATTATATCCTCGGGTGGTTAAAATATCAGCTAGAGTTTTAACAGTGGAGATATTTTCATCAATCACTAATATTTTCTTTTTTGAACTTCCTTGAGCGATTAAACAGTCAATTTCCTGAAGCAACTGTTCTGATTCAAACGGTTTAGTGATATATTTATCTATTCCTAACCGATATCCTCGTTCGTGGTCTTCAATAATGGATAAAATAATAATTGGAATATCCATTGTTGATGGGTCATTTTTTAATACGGCGGCAACATCAAAGCCATTCATTTCCGGCATCATTACATCTAGGGTGATAAGATCGGGTCGTTCTTGCTTGATGAGTTTGATCGCTTCTAGACCATCTTTTGCTTCTCGGACTTGATATCCCCGTGACTCTAGTTCTTGTCGCAAGAGTTGACGAATTAATGCTTCATTATCGACAACGAGTACAGTTTTATTAGCAGTGTTTTTAGTTGATGAGGGTTGGGTGGTGACGGTGCGTTGAAGCTGCTTAACTAACGTATCCATATCCATCATATTCACTTGAACGGGTAAATCAGTATGGATAGGAAGTGTAAAAGAAAACTTACTTCCTTTTTTTAGCTCACTTTCAACCCAAATTCTGCCGCCATGATGTTCGACAATTTGCTTGCAAATGGGTAATCCTAGACCTGTTCCTTTAGGCTTGTCAGTTAGTGTATCGCCGACTTGCTTAAATTTTTCAAATACTTTAGGCTGATCGGCAGGAGAAATACCCATACCCGTGTCAATAACACTAATAATAATTTCACTATGCCTTTTTCTAGCACGGCAAGTTATCGAACCTTTTTCAGTAAATTTAACAGCATTAGAAATTAAATTAATGAGGACTTGAATCAGTCTGTCTTTGTCTCCAGAAATTTCCGGTAAATTGCTATCTACATTTTTAATAAATTGTATTTGTTTATCCTCAAATAAAGAGCTTGTCGCGGCTACTGCCCGTTCAATGATATCTTTGACTGATAACGGCTGCATGTTCCAATCAACTTTTCCTGCCTCCATTTTGGCAATATCAAGAACATCATTAATTAATGCGGTCAATCGTTCTCCTTCAGATACAATAATATTCACATTATCTTTCACTTGGCGAACCGTGCGCTGAATTTTCTTATTTTCGGTCTGGATTTGGGGAAAAATTACATCTTCAAGTTTTTTCTTGATAATTTTAGTAAATCCCAGTACAGAAGTCAGCGGTGTTCTCAGTTCATGGGAAACGGTAGAGATAAAATCCGTTTTCATCTGATCCACTTCTTTTTCAACAGTGATATCTCGGATCATAATAACCGATCCAAGAAACTCCTCAACTGCACCATCAGCCGAGGACACTTTATCAATAGCCGTGGCTACAGCTTTACCGACACGTCCCTCCGCAAGCTCAATTTCTGCGGTAAAGACTTCCCGATGGTGGTTCTGGGTTTGGGTAATTAATTCCACTAACTTACGGCTTAATACATCTTGACCATTTTTATCTGTAATATCGAGTTCTCCTAACCCTAACATTCTTAAGAGAGCGGGATTAAACTGGGATATTTTTCCTTGGGTATCGGTAACGAGTAAACCATCGACTAAATTATTAATAATCGCCGTTAAATGAGCGGTTCGTTCTTCGACTCTACCTTCGAGAATTTGATTAATACTTTCAACCCGCTGCCGGGTATCGGCTTCGGTTTTTTGTAAGCGCTTCGCTTCCGATTCGGCTTGTTTTAAGAATTGCTCACGGACGTAAACTTTAATCGCCATTGAGTTAAATAGATTGGCTAAACGTCCTAACTCATCTTTCCGAGTATCATCCAGTTGAATATTCAAATCGCCAGCAGCAATTCGTTCAGTTGCTCCCATCAACTCAATTAAGGGATCAGTAACTTGGCGACGCAGGACAAAATAGAGGACTAATAGTTCAATGACAAGTGCTAAAATTCCTAACCCCAGAATAAATCCGGCTGTGTTCCAGGCTGGCTTGGCTAAGATTGACTGGGGGAAAACGGTGACTAAATACCAATCTGGTTCATCAATTTTGGCGATAGCCAAGTACTCATTATCTTTGCTATTTTCAATGATAACTTGATTGGAGTTTATATGTTTTACCAATTGAAAAATACGCTGTAAATGAGTGTCATCGGATTCTAAAACATTGAAGTTTCCTTTTGTTTGTTTGATTTCATCAATTTTATCTGGATGAAGAATCAGACGACCGTCCCCGCTAAAAAGGATATTATAACCGCCCTCAATGTTATCCTCAATCAGGCGCTCCATCAGTTGATTTAGAGTCACATCATGTCCAATTGTGGCGATATGTTCACCGTCTAAGTTAACAGGCGTTTTCACAGAGACGAGCCAATCTTTAGCCTGAGGATCGTAGTAAAGTCCTGTCCATACCGTCTTTGACTCTGCATTCGGTTGCGTTTTGCCATGATAGGCTTTTTCCTCGTCTTGCAGATTGAGCTCAGTAGAAGCTCGTTGCACCCAAGGCGTTCTGGGCCAATAGATCGCGATAATATTATCAGGGCTGGTAATATAAGTATTAATAAAACGATGATGCCATACTGCGCCATAAGTTGTGGTTAAGTTGTAAAAGGCAAGAACTCGCTGTCGAACCTCGGCGTCGATGACCAGGTTTTTATCAATATAAACCCCCGCCTGCTCAAGGGTGTCAAACTTCTCCGGAGGCTGATCTGGAGGTCGATTGCGGATAACACCATCAGACCACTGGACGAAGAGCTGATTAAATTCACTGTAGGAGTTAGAAGTCGGTTCTTGAAGTTGTTTTATTAATTCTTGCTTGAGGAGAGTATGATTGTCTACAGCGATAGAAGATAGAATACGTTCCCGTTCCCCTCGTTCCTCTACATATTTTTTGACCCGTTCTAATGCTTCCGCTTCAAGAAATGATAAAGTGTGAAAGTAACTCCAAGTCGTTAATACAACGATAACTCCAGCCATCCTCAATGCTACATTAACCAGGGTTCGCCGGGTGATAGATTGTTGCCTGAAAAAGATAGGGAAAGCCATTTTAAAATTAGGTAAAAGTTTAAGACGGACAGTTCTGATGTTGATGAGAGAGATGGCAAAAGTGAGGCAGAAGGGAGCAGAGGGAGCAGAGGGAGCAGAGGGAGCAGAGGGAGCAGAGGGAGCAGAGGCGTAGAGATTTAACCGGATTTTTCACGACTTTGGATATATTTTCATTTGGGATTTCGCCCTGCTCCTTAAGTTAGCAATTTACTGAATAAGATTTTGATATTTTTTAGAAAGAATTTTTAACAAGAAAGAATCAGGAAAATTTATTAACATCTACATCATCTCGATGAAATATCCGGATGCGTGACCTGTTCAATCTATTTCACTCTCGTCATCGCTAAAACATGGGTCAGCTAAGACGCAGGTCAATTACGTATTGCCAATTCCCTGTTCCCTGACAACCCCTCAGATGAGCTGAACTGAGGACGTGTCCCCATGTCGTGGGTTAAATTAAGGAATAGAAGATTGGACGACTAACAACGACGGCTGCCGAACTGGGCGCAAGACTACTATGAAACGCTATTTATCCCGCCAAGTCTTATTTATACTCCTCGCGATCGCAGGAATTGTCTCACCTACCTCTGTCTCCCATTCCCAGAGTGATTTGCCCTGCTACTTAGAAGACAGCAATGGCAATGTCATTGATCTGGGTCACCTGTGTGGTAGTGGTAGCGGTACACCTTCGGTGATTCAAGTTCCCATCAAACGCCGGATGTCTGGGATTCCGGTCGTTGATGTCCAATTTAATGGCAACCGCCGCTTTGAAATGCTCTTCGATACAGGTGCTTCCGGGATTGCGATTACCCCCCCAATGGCACAAGTCTTAAACGTTAAGCCACAAGGCGTCGTCACCACCTCCACTGCGGGTGGTCAAGTTGAAGTTCCGCGAGGTCGCGTTAATTCTGTCGCCGTCGGGGGTATTGAAGTCACGAACCCGGAGGTGACGATTAATCAATACCTCGATATCGGACTATTAGGACAAGGATTTTTTGGTATCTATGATGTGACCATTAAAGAAAATGTCATCGAACTTAGATATCGGTAGAGAGGAGTTTTGAGTTTTGATCCTCCCCTTGGCTCAAGGACATGGTTTGTAGGAGTGGGTTTAGGGACTTTATGCTTGGCTATTGAGGTAAATTTTGGACAAAACCTGCCCTAACCAAGTTTTGAGTGCGATAATTATTTAACAAATGACCAATGACAAAGGACTAATGACCGATGATGTGGCAATCTTTCTGGAGTCGTAGCGTCTGGATTGCATTATTGAGTACATTAACCCTACTCAATAGTGCATGTAGTAAGAGTGAGGCGGAGAGTGTTTCGAGTCCTACTCCGACTCAAGCCGCCAGTCCGGTTTCCACCTCTTCTGCTTCTGTCTCCCCAAAACCGCAAGCGTCAAAACCCCTACCGCCCCCACCTCCTGAATCGGACACCTATGAAGAAGCCGTTGATGTAGCAACAAGTGCGGTTACGATCAGTCAATCGGCGGTGAGTCGGGAGGATTGGAAATTAGTGGCGAATCGTTGGGAAGAAGCGATTCAGTTATTAAAAGCTGTACCGGCTTCGAGTAAAAACCACTCAACCGCCCAACAAAAGCTATCTCAATACCAGAACCTGCTAGCGGATGCCAAACAGCGCTCCACACCGCCACCGCCTAAACCGAAACAAGGTGATAGTAGTCCCCAGTTTTTCTCAGTGCCGATTAAAAGCAAACTTCGGAATATTCCAATTATCGAAGTGACCTTTAATGACAAGCGGCAATTTAGCATGCTGTTTGATACAGGGGCGACTAATACCCTCATCACCCAAGAGATCGCGTCCACGTTGAATTTAAAACCTGTCGGGATCACTGAGATAAGTGTAGCAGACGGTGCGACTGTCCCAATGGCAGTAGCGATCCTGGAGTCCATGGAAGTTGATGGTCGCCTGAAACGAAAGATCGAGGTCGTGATCGCACCGCCATCAATGCCTGTTGGACTCTTGGGACAAGACTTCTTTGACGGCTATGACATTACGATCAAAGATGAGGTGATTGAATTTCGCAAACGTTCATAATTTTTTATGATTGATGACTTACAGCGCTTTTCAAGTAAGTGAGGTACACAAACAGCTCCCCGACTTCTTCAAGAATTCGGGGATCTTGCTTAGATGACTGTACCTCATCAACCACCAAATCTGCTGTATGACTTATCCAGAATTCCTAATTAATTTCTGGCTAAACAAATAAACTTCATCCTGCTGATAAGTTAATTGAAACGTGGGTGTATTTTGTAACCGTTCTAACAAATAGTTGACCACCTCTGGACTACTTGCCCAACCCGGATGACGCCTATTCAATACTACATAATCAAATTCCCCTAACTCAGTCGTTTCTGCACCAGCTATCGCCAGCTTAACCACAGGGCGGTGGGTTAAATGGGGAGCAACTTGGGCAGGAACTAAAACAGCACCCTTGGTCTGAATTTGAGCAATTGCTTCCCTTGTGGCTTGCCAAGTATCGATGGATTCCAAATATATCGACCCAAAATAACCAAATTTTGCTAATCCTAAAAACGCAACGAATGCCCAAATAATCATGCCTCGTTTGTGGCGTAACCATCCCTTTCCGGCTGCTAATGTGGAAATAACGGCTAATAAGAGAAAAGGCAGTGCAGGTAGAGAGTATTGATGAACTAAATCTTTTTGAGGTTGGTAGTCGGTAATCAGGTTAATCACCAACGTGGGGACTGCACCGACTAAAGGAGTTAGATGCTGGGGTGAAAGTCCCCACATCAAGGGTAAGAACAGTAAAGCCAAATATTCCAAGTTGGGTAAGGTAAAAATTCTACCCAGTATTAACCCTGGCTTGAGGAGCAGATTTTTGGCGATTTCTAGAACAGAGTCTCCTAAAAAAGCATAGCGCCAGACAGCCTCAACGCCATCGGGTCTAAAGGCGGGAATAATCACCTGAGTAGCAATCAAAAACCAGGCAATTCCTGCCACTAAAGCCATCCCACCACACCACCGCTTTTTCTCAAAAACTAACAACCAAAACCCCATGGCGGCTACAGTGAGGGATAAAGCATCCCGACAAGCCAAAATCAAAAGAATTGCCCCACAAAACCAACCCTTCTGATTCAGCCGTGCCGCCAAAACTGCACCTAAAAAAGCGGGCAAGGCGATGACTTCTGCATGGAAATCAAATAGATTGAGATTAAAAATTAACGGATACAGGAGATAGACGATTGCCATTGCTGTTGCTTGTGACTCCTTTAACCCCGCTTGACGGGCGAGATAAAAAGTTGGTAAAGCACCGACGGTTAAAGCAATGGCTTGCACCGCAAACAGCCAATGAACATCGGGATGGATTTTGTACAGCAAAGCGAGTCCATAGAGAATCCAATCCGCGTGACCGCCCATAAAATGGTAACCCCAGAAGGAAACAACGGGGGTTTGTCTTTGGCTAATCAGGTAAGCCGCCTGGTCAAAATACCCCAAATCAAAAGCAGAGGATTGAAATAGGGCGTGCCGTAAGCTGCTGCATATCAATAAGATTAAAGCACTTACCGCGATCGCCAACCTAACCGTATCAAGCGACCTACCTGTTGCCATACTACTCCCAGGGAGTTAGAGTTTGCTTCTCCACTATTCCCCTAGAAGGGCAGGTTTCGTCAAGTTATCGAACTTAGCGGTAAAATCCGCCCTGACATCCCATAGCCTACACCCTAAACCCTGCCTACTATTCAAGTCGCTTTCCCATCCCTTCAGATGACTCAAAATCCTCTGAATAGGAGTAATCCCGTCTGAAATAGTCCGATAATTACACCCAAAATCCCGCCTAAATTAACAATCGCTTGTAATTCATTTTTGACAATCACTTTAACGGCAACTTCCAAGGATTCCGGCGACGTACCTCTTACCCGCTCAACAATAACCTGATCAATTGATAAAATTGGAATAATCTCAGTCACCAATTTTTCTAAATCTTCTTCTAGATAACGCTCCAAAACTAATGCCAGTTCTTGACTAATCAGTTCCATTGAGCTAGTCATAATCGCCGACTCTCGCAATCGATTTAAGATTAATACCGCCACCTTTTCCCAGTCAATGGATTGACTTATACCCTGCAAAAAGTCGCTGCCCCGCTCTCGAATATAAGTGCGAACAGCATCTCGCATCGTTTTGCGTAACTGTCGCACCGTAGACACGGGCAAATTTTGTAGAGATAGACTTTGCAGCCATAACTGTAACCGCTCACGGGCGCCCAAAGCCGTCAACAATTCTCCCAGACGCGCATTGCTTTCCTCTTTCTCGTCTAAGCAATAGGTTCGCAAACGGGTTAGAGTATTGCGTAGCCCAAATAAATTGGCGACAATCCAATAAGTGCCGCTTGTCTTCTCGCGAAACCCTTCATCAATGACTTGGATATTGCGATCCGTTAAGAAATCAATAATCCCTTGACGCAAAACATCAGGGGGTAATGCCACTTGGATAATCCACTGCGAAAGCTGTTGCGCTTGTTGATCATTCAGTTGAAACTCCAGCAAAATCTGGTCAAAAATTTGGTTAAGCTGGGCTTCTAAAAAATCCTCTCGACGGGATAAAACTTTCAGCAAGCGTGGTAGGGATTCTCCCAATAAGTCGTGGAGGATAGCCGCGAGAATCTTAGCCGTTTTCTGTTCCTTATCCAACTGGACTTGTTCCAAAGTCAGATTGAGCATCCACAGAATTGCCCCACGCACCCGTTCCCGATGCAGTAGACGCCGTGCTAGTCGTTGCATCTCCGAAGGGGTTAACAAAGAACCCATAATTGTATCGGCTACCCGTTTCGCCAAGCGTTCCTGGTTATGGGGAATTAAACCGGGTGTAAATGGCAACCGCCGCTTACCGATATAAATAGGGCGGTAGGGACGGAATAGCATTTTGATGGCTAAATCATTGGTGAAATAGCCAATAATTCCCCCTGCGATTGGAGGCAACAATAGCAGCCACAGGTTCGATAAATTCAAAACAGCAATCGGCGTAATACAGAACGGTTGACACTCCTACGGCGATAGAGCGCGTGGGATTCTGTATTCAACGTCAAAACTTGCTCTACCAGGCTTGCACCAAGTAGCGTAGAGGTTCCAACTCCTACAGCGTGACTTTGGGGATGCCCTCCCCTAGATTTTGCTTTGAGCAAAATGTTTATAGCCGCATTCCAATCTCTTTGCAGAATCAATCCACACTTACAAACGTGGGTTCTTGTGCTGAGAGATTTTTTCACAATCACTTTGCATTGACTGCATTCAACAGATGTGTATTGAGGTGGAACAGCAACAGCCAATCTTCCAAACTTGATGGCAAAGTGTTCAATCCACTGCCTAAATTGATACCAGCTAGCATCAGCAATTGACTTAGCCAGACAGTGATTTTTGAGCATATTGGCAACCCTCAAGTCTAGCCTTCGGCAAGCCGCTGGCGCGTCTACATAGGCTACTAAGTCGTTAGACTTGCAAACGTGAAGCGCTAGTCTTTTAGCGTGTTCGGTACGTTGCCTACTTACTCTTAAGTGTTTTCTGGAATACTGAGCTACTGCTTTACGGCGACCTGATGAACCCTTTTTCTTCTTGTAGATGGCTCGTTGGCTGTGCTTGATAGCAGTTTCCGCCTTACGCAGAAACTTTGGGTTAGGTTCCTGGTGTCCGTTTGAGTCAGTATAGAAAGACTCCAACCCGACATCGAGCCCAATTTCTTGACCTGTTGGCGGTTGAATATCAAGACACTCAACGTCAACAGCAAATTGACAGTAATACCCGTCAGCCCGACGCACAAGCCTAACCCGCTTAATGGACTTGACTGGATACTGATGGATATCCCATTTACCCAATAGCTTGAGTTCACCAATTCCCTTTTTATCGGTAATAGCGATACGGCGTTTTGTTGGATGAAGTTTCCAGCCGCTAGTTTTATACTCAACTGAGCGGTTATCGCGCTGAAACCTCGGATATCCTTTTTTGCCAGCTTTTTTAGACTTGCAGTTATCGTAAAACCGAGAGATGGCTTGCCATCCCCGTTCTGCTGATGCCTGTACAGCCATTGAGTTAAGGTCTTTGACAAAGGAGAATTCCTGGCGTAGTGCTGTTGAATACTTATTCAAGGCAAAACGGTCAATTTTGGCGTCTTTTGGCCCATCAATCCAATAACGAATTGCTTTGTTACGGATGAACTGCACCGTTGTGATGGCTTCATCAATAGCTTTGTCTTGCTGCGGCTTTGCTTTGATTTTGTATTCAAGAACTAGCATTGAATCGACCTCTCAATGTGCTTTTTCCATTATAGTAGATGTGTGTGTAATCAATTGTGTGTACTGATGAAAACACAAAGACTAGATATCAGATTAACTAAGTATGAAATGCGACAACTAAAGGAAGAGGCTACCAGGCGGGGAATGAGCAAGTCTGAGTTGATCACAAGCTTGATAGCTCGTTTAAGAGCACCTTTGTAATTTGGTCATCGCTTTTGCCTCCGATGACCCGCCTCATATCCCACGCTTAAAAGACGTGGGTTTTACGGCGCTTCTATAATCCCCAATCCCTGATCCCCATTTTAGGCTCTACAGCTCAATGGGCGGATAAAAAAGCTAAATGACACCCCACACCTCCAACTCTGCCTAGGTTTCAAGCAGCTTACCCGCCCCATCAAGACTCTCCGGTTTCGTGATAACCAAAACGCCCATCATCCCCCCAGCGATGGGATAGTGAGTGGCGTGGGCAAATCCAGCCTGGTGGGCAAGTTTAACTTGCTGCTTTCCGTTAGGAAATCGCTCTAAGCTGGGAGTGATGTAGGCATATTCTTGTTCTAAGCCCAAGGATTTGGCACGGGGTACGACAATTGTGTCTAGATACCATTGCTGAAACTGACGCAGGGGTGAGTGTTGGGGACGATGAAAGTCTAAGATAGCCGCCTTCGCACCCGGTTTGAGGACTCGGTACAGTTGTCGCAAACAACGGGGAATATCGGTAACGTTCCGCAAACCATACCCCATGGTGGCGCCGTGGAAAAAATTATCCTCGAAGGGTAAATCTAGAGCATCTGCTTCAATCCAGTGGATGGTTAAGGGGGGATAATGATGGGTAACTCTAGCTTTAGCGATCGCGAGTAGCCCAGGAGAAAAATCAACCCCATACACCTGACCCGTTGCACCCACGTATCGGGCTAAAAGTTCAGCTAAATCGCCACTACCACAGCATAAATCCAAACCAATCTCACCGGGCTTTAGGTCACACCACTTTACCGCCATCCGTTTCCAGATCCGGTGTTGACCCAAACTTAACCACTGGTTGAGTTGGTCGTAAACCGGGGCGATGCGATCAAATAAATGGCGGATCTCTGATGGGGAATGGTCATTTGTCATGGGTCATTTGTCCAAATAATTCTCGCACTCAGTCGGTTTAGTGACATCCGGGTGAGACAAAAAAGATCATGGTGAAACCCGCCCCTATAACCTTCAAAACTCAAAACTCAACGACTTGTCGCGATCGCTAAACCCACCTGCTGGGCTGATAGGTGGATGAGTTTTAGCTCATCTTCACTCAGTTTACACGCCTGTTCTCGCCATTGGAGTGAGAGTAGCCCTAGAAGTTCGCTGCGGTGGATAATCGGAATCAGCAGGTGGGCTTGAATGCCGATATCCTGATAATAGTCTGTGGCAACTTTTGGAGTTGCACCAGGGGCGTTGATCCAGACTTGTAGCTGGTGGTTGGCGATCGCGTCTGGCAAGAGGGGATCGGAGTTTAGGGGGTTGACAGGAAATGCCTCTTTGGTGTAATAACCTTGCAAATCCATCAAGCGATCGCCCTCTACAAGTTGCAGGATACAGACATCTGTGCCAAAGCTGTCGCTAAATACTTGGGCGATTTGGGGCAAGCTGGTTTCTAGGCTATCTGATCTTTGTGCCATCTGCACCAGAGTTTCCATCAGTGCCATTTGAGCATGAGCTCGCTGCAATTCCTCGGTGCGTTGCTTCAGGAGTTCGTAAGTTTGAACTGCCCGTTCCACAACGGTTTTGAGTTCATTCGGGTCCCACGGCTTGGTGATATAGCGGTAGACTTGTCCGGCATTAATGGCTTCGACTAAGTCTTCGACATCCGTAAACCCGGTTAAGATAATCCGCATGGTATCAGGAAACTGGGGGACGGTTTTGCTCAAAAACTCCGTTCCCTTCATTTCTGGCATCCGCTGATCAGAAATAATCACGGCGACTTCTCCCTGATTAGCCAGAATAGAGAGGGCTTGAGCGCCACTTTCGGCTCTGAATACACTAAACTGACGCCGGAAGGTGCGGTAGAGGAGATCCAGGTTATCGGGTTCATCATCTACCACAAGCATTTTAGGTTTTTGCGATCGCTCCAAACTCATGAACTGACGAGTGATACTATCAAAATTAGGGTTCACCTTGTCCATAACACTACAACAAACTCCAAGTGTGAGTTTGAACGGGCGAGCCACAAGGGGAAGGCGATTTTTGCTTTTAGAGCTGCCCAATGATGTAAACTGTTCTAACTCGAATGTCAATGACTTAAGGGTTTATCGTCAGGAGGCGAGGGTTTCTAGAAAACTCTGTACCGACGACAAACTCATGTTAGGTCAATGCCATTTACGTTTATTTTTTTTATCTGCCCCTAGCTCAATATTAATTGGTTCGAGAAATTCAAGACATCTGGTAACTCAAAAACACGGCAACTTCTTCTTCCCATCATGACTGAAATATCACCCGCAAATCCTCACCATAACCCTCAAGCTAACTCAGAGACAGTAGATGCTGATGCACTGATTCAGTTGCTCAGGCGCAAAGAACGTAACTGGGTGGAGTGGGGAAAAGCTTGTCAACAACTCCAAAGCGCTGGCTATAGCTCCCAAGCCCTTTTTGAACAAACGGGCTTTGAGCCAATCCAACAGAATCAAGTCATTGTAGCATTTCAGGTCTATGAAACGTTAGTCAAAGCTGGGGTATCGGAGGCGGTGCGATCGCGCTTTGAACGGACAGGGAGCGATATCCTATATGAGTTGCGGATTCTCACTCAACCGGAACGGGCTGCAGCGGCTGAGTTTATTGTTGCTAGAAATCTGGATTCTGATGGCGCCCGTGAGGTGGCAAAAGCGATGAAAGAGTTATCGCGTCGCCGTAACCCACCCGAAGGATTTTCTAACCATCCTGGTGATGCTGTGGCGTACCAATACTGGAAACTTGCCCAACAACAGCAGAATTTACAGGAACGCTCGCGGTTAGTTGCACGGGGGTTAATGTTTGCTCATAGCCAATCCTCGCGTCAAGAAATTGAGCAGTTACTCACAGAACCCTTTGGGGGTAGCCGCCGTCGGGCACCCCGTTTGCCTTTCTATCGCGTCGAAGATAGTGAACAGTTACCGCGACTGCTCTCCTTGGTGGGTCAATTTCCGGTAACCACCGCCGAGTTCCAGCAAGTGGAGGCGGTTGAGACAAAGGGAGCTTTTCATATTATGGACGCTTCCCATCAGCAACAGATTGTCGCCATTCCTGGTTGGCAAATCGTCTCAAAGGCACAAGAACCTGTAGCAATTTTGTGTAACAGCACTCAGCTTCCCAAGCAAGAGAATGAAAAATCAGAAGCGGTGTTGCTCATTGTTGACCGAAAAAACACACAATGGGATGCCGATAGTTATTTTATGGTCGATCAATCGGGAACCTTAGCGATCGAGTGGTTTTCTGAACAGCCCGATATACCGTTATTGGGACAGATAATTCTCGTGTTGCGTCCTAAGAAAATTCTCGATGAACCCTTGAGTCGGGATCTGTGGCAAATTGATGAATGAAGGTTTAAGGGGGTGTAGGGTGTAGGGGGGAGTGATCGGTATCACCGATCTACCGGAGAATTATCACGTTATGTTGGTGAATTTTGAGGAATATTAACTTAACTTGACTTGATCGATGTTGTGCTGCAGTTGTCTATGCAATCTCCTATTCTTCTTCCGGGCGCTCTCTCGGAACTCTTTGCACAAGCGACCAGTTCTGGCTACATGACGAAAGCTGACCGTTACGGACTGATGGCAGCGATTTTAGGTGAAGAGCTCACCACAGAGGACAAATGTGTCATCGATCGCTTACTGCGGGCGGTACGGCGAGGACGGCTGCATTTGGCAGATGAACTGTCTGCTGTGCTGACGGATTCCCAGGTACCGTTCTCGGCGATGATTTTAGCTGGCGGAAAAAGTTCTCGCATGGGTCAGGACAAAGCCTTGATTCCTATTCAAGGTATGCCGTTACTGAGACAGGTTTGTACAATTGCCCTTAAATGTACTCGTGAAGTTTTTGTGGTCACTCCTTGGCCCGAACGATATCGGGAAATTTTGCCGAAAAATTGTCATCTCATCCAAGAAATGCTCCTGCTAGGAGAGGCTCAATCCCACGGTCCTTTGGTCGGCTTTGCTCAAGGATTGACTCAAGTGAAAAGGGATTGGGTTCTTTTACTTGCCTGTGACTTGCCCCAACTTCAAGTTGATGTTTTGCAAGGTTGGGTCACTGACTTGACAAATACTCCCAAAGATGCAATTGCTTTGCTGCCCCGAAGTCCCAAAGGGTGGGAACCTCTGTGCGGTTTTTACCGACGCCGATGTTTACCCCAATTGATTGAGTATATTAATCAAGGAGGGCGCTCCTTTCAAAAATGGCTCGCACAGCATCCCGTTCAGGAACTTCCGGTTCGCGATCGCCATGTTTTATTTAACTGTAATACACCAGAAGATCTGAAAATTGTGAATTAAGGGAACAGGGAACTCTCATACCCCCTTGACAAATTGCGTACAAGTTTAACTTGTCACCAATGGACTCCTCCAGTAATAAAACCTCTCAACCTGCGCTTATGGAGCTTTATAGGGTAGCGATGGTGAAAACCTCTGCGTTTTAACCAGAGGATGAAACTTTCGCGTTGCGTTCAGCAAAGCGAC
>NZ_JBKHUP010000031.1:0-69218 GCF_046565525.1 Coleofasciculus sp.
TATTTAGAAGAAAAAACAGGAATTCAGTTAAGTGGCTCACAGGTTCGGAGGATATTAGAGAGAAAAAAGTACGCTTACCTTTGGACAAAGTATAGCTTGGAAGCGAAGAGAAACTCTCAAAAAAGAGAAGCATTTAAAGAAAAGATAGAGGCATATATAAAAATAGAGAAAGAGAGTCCAGAGCGTCTTCAGGTATGGTTTTGGGATGAAAGTGGATTTAGTTTAAGGGTAATTAGAAGAAAAGATTGGTGTAAAAAAGGAAAGCGAAAACGAGTTAGAGGAGACCGAAGAAAGGGAAGAGTCAATGTCATGGGGTGTATGCGTCATTCAGATAAGAAGAGATTTGTCGAATTTCTAGATACAAGCAATTCAGACAACTTTTACAAGGTCTTAAAAAGCTTCTATGAAGAGGCAATTAATGAATGGATAGAAGCGGGAAACAAAAGAGAAGACTTTGCCGAAAAGGGAGCCAAAATCGTTATTATATTAGACAACGCCAGCTTTCACAAAAAAGAAGAGTATATTAATAAAATTGAAGCTGAAATGCCAAATATTTATCTTGAATATTTACCTGAATATAGTCCAGATTATAACTTAATTGAATTAGTCTGGCATTCGGCTAAAGAATATATTGCTAATCGGCTGTTTGAATCCATTGAAGAGTTAGAATCTTTGTTAAATCAACTTTTAAATGAAGACAAGCTAGTTATTAACTGGGGGCGCAAACTGAAAAATAAGGGTAATGCTCTTATCACAGTTTAAATGCATGACAGCTTACTCACCACCTTGGCAAACGCTAGTCGCAATTCAACCCAACGGTGTCAAACAGCCTTTCTTCGGTGTCCATACCAATGATGGCAGCGTTCTCTTCTACCGCCATTTAATACCTCATCTGAATCCAGAGCAGCCTTTTTACGGACTACAAGCCCCAGTACAGGATGGAAAACAAATTCCATTCACTCAGATTGAAAACACGGCGGCTCACTACATTAAAGAGATTAAGACTCTCCAACCCTCTGGTCCTTATTTGCTGGGAGGTTTCTGCATTGGCGGTGTAATTGCCTTTGAGATGGCTCAACAACTCGTCGCCCAAGGAGAACAGGTGGCTCTGCTTGCCTTATTTGATTCCTTTGCTCCCTTCCCCTTATCACTCCGTTCTCGGATTTCTCTTCACTTTGGCTACTTTTTACGCCTCGAACCTCAAGAAAAACTGACCTACCTGCTGACGCGACTGGGGCGACGGATGAAACGGCTTGCCAAAACTATCCAGAAATTCTACCCAAGTATCAATAGTCAGAAAGCAAGTCCCTACACACCACAAGTCTACCCAGGTCGAGTTACCCTCTTCCGAGCCAGCAAGCAGTTACCCATAACGTACCATCTACCTGACTTAGGCTGGGGCAAACTAGCTCGTGAAGGGGTAGAGGTTCATAATATTCCTGGCGCTCACACAGATATAGTCCTCAAAGAACCATCTGTAAGCATCTTGGCTGAGGAATTGCAGGCTTGCATCGATAAAGCTACTACCGAAAACAAGTCAGAAAGCCATAGTTTAGAACCCAAAAATTCAACGACGAAGATTTCTCGTCAAGCCAGTCTTCTGAAACAAGAAGAATGGTCTCCATCTTGGTCTTCATTGGTACCGATTCAACCCAGTGGTTCTAAACCACCTTTGTTCTGGTGTCATGCAGGTGGTGGAGGTGTCCTCCACTACCGCGAATTGGCACATCATTTTGGTTGGGAGCAACCTGTTTATGGATTACAAGCACAAGGGTTGGATGGAAAACAAACCCCTCTCACCCGAATTGAAGATATGGTAGCTCATTACATCAAAGAGATACAAACCCTCCAGCCTTCTGGTCCCTATTTTCTGGGAGGCTTTTGCTTTGGGGGTATTTTAGCGTTTGAAATGGCTCAGCAGCTCATCGCGCAAGGTCAGCCAGTGGCTCTGCTTGCCTTAATTGAAACTCCCTGTCGTCAACTCCAGTCCCCACCAATTGGCTTAAGAATCAAGCTTCATCTCAAAAATTTTATCGACTCTGAACCGAGACAGAAACTGTCCTACATTCAACAGCAGGTGAAAGGGAAAAGCAAGTGGCTGGGGAACAGGTTCAAGAAGTGGAAAAATAGAACTTGGCTCAGGAGTATTTCTACTTTTTACCGCAGCTGGGGACATTCACTGCCTTATAACCTCCGTACTGAGGTTTTAGAAGAAGCCAACAAACAGGCGATGAAAGGCTATATACCACAAGTCTATCCTGGTAAAATTACCCTCTTTTTGTCCGAGAAGGTTGCTTCAAACCTTTCCCATAAGTCTAGATTAGGCTGGGACTCCCTGGCTGCGGGTGGACTGGAAATCCACCAAGTTCCTGGTCAGCATAGTACTATCGGCGCTGAAAGTATGGTACAAGAACCTCATGTAAGGACTCTAGCCGAAAAATTAAAGACTTGTATTGATAAGGCTATTGCGGAGGTCGTGCAGGAACAAACCGATTTGGGAAGTTGACCAGCACTCAGGAGTACTCATATCACTACCATCGTTCTGGCATTGTAGCAACAGTAGACTTGCCAGAATCCTAGCGGTAAGTCTGCGGTTCAGAGTAAACATGGAACTTTGATACACCCCGACGATTTTTGCTATGCACTCACCAGTTGGCTATGTTGGGCAGAAATTAAGAATCAAAAATCAGCTTGTCTGGCAACTGGGACGCGCCTTGCATCTAGTCTGGCAAAGCGGACCCGGTTGGACTATCGCCAGCGCGACGCTCATTGTAGTGCAGGGTATGCTGCCATTACTGTCGCTCTATCTGATGAAGCTAGTGATAGATGCGGTAACCATTGGCTCTCAAGCCACCGACAAAACAGTAGCCTTCTTCCAGGTAGCGTTTCTGATTAGCCTTTCAGGAGCAGTGGCACTAGGAAGTACCTTGTGCCGTTCAATAGCAAGGCTTGTCAACGAAACTCAGACTCAGGTGGTAACTGACTATATCTACGATATTCTACATGCTAAGTCCATAGAAGTCGATCTGGACTATTACGAAAATTCCCAGTATTACGATACGCTGCACCGCGCCCAAGAACAAGCCTTCTTCCGACCCACCTACATTATCAGTGGTTTAGTGCAGGTCGCTCAAAGCGCAATCTCCCTGCTAGCAATTGCCGCCCTGCTGTTAAAGCTTCATTGGGGCATTGTTATCATTCTGTTGGTCACAGCCCTTCCTAGAGTCGGAGTACGTTTAAAATATGCTGAAAAGATGTATCGTTGGCAGCGTCAACGCACGTTAGCAGAACGGCAAGCCAAATACTTCAACTGGATACTCACCGGGGACACACATGCCAAAGAAATACGCTTGTTTGATTTAGGTTCTCTCTTCAGGCAGCGGTTTCACAATGTGCGCCAGCAACTTCGCCGCGAAAGGTTGGCAATTGCCACCAGGCGTTCCATTTCCGAGTTAGCCACTCACTCTAGCGCCACCCTGGCTCTGTTTTGTTCGTTTGCCTTCATCGCTTACCAGACGGTACAAGGTAAGCTCACACTGGGCGAACTGGTGATGTATTACCAGGCATTTCTGCGCGACTCACAGCTTATCGTCCTAGACGAACCCACCAGTGCTATGGACCCTCTGGCTGAATACGAGGTTTTCCAAAAATTCCGCCAACTGCTCAAAAATCAGGCTGCCATCCTAATCAGCCATCGGTTATCAACCGCCAAAATGGCTGACTGCATTTACGTGTTGGAGAATGGGAGAATAGTCGAAAGCGGCACCCACGAAGCGCTGATTCAGCTAAACGGCATCTATGCACATTTGTTTGAAACTCAAGCCCAAAATTACCGTTGAAAAACAACAATCAAGAATCAAGAATCAAGACCTAATCGGGATAGAGGATAGCGATCGCTCTTTCCTAAAACCCCAAACGTTGCGCCGCCTGCCGCTTCGCTGCAGGCGAAGCGGCAGTCATACTTCTCACTGGACTTTAGACTAAATTTAGGGGTTTTCAAGAAACCTCTTCAAAAGCAATGAGGACTTGAAACCCAGAAGCCAAGCAAAACTTTTTGTCAAAGTTTTAACAGTTCGCACAGTGGAACTAAGTCCTTGATAATGTCAAGTTTAACAAAACCGTCTCCATGGATTTCTGTGACAATAAAAGGACTCATGTTCTCAAGGTATCCTGGACATTCGAGCCACTGCACTTGATCACCCACCTGGATCTGACCTGGCTGAATCCCTTGAAATTCACTCAGAAACTGAGCTGGAGAAACCCTTTCCCCATTGCTTTGGATCATTGGTTCACTCTGAAGAATGATTTTCCTGATTTGTTTGCGCTCAGATGCCGTGAGCATTTTGTAGGCAAGTTGTACATTCTGTGTCTCATGGTTAGCCTTGCACTCTTGCAACTGGGTCACAGTTTGACAAGCGAGTAGCAGTGATTTCAGGCTAGCCAAGGTTGACGAGTTTTCAGCTTCTATCGTTATGTCCTCGGTTTCGGGATTAACCCCTACGGCGGTGGGAACGCTTGTCTCCCACTCACCCTTTGAGCCAGGAACCTGTTCAACGGCTGGTGAGGGAGTTGATACGTTAACAGCACTCAGAACCTCTAACTCTTCTAGGGTTGAGGAAAAACTGTTGCTGTGCTGTTGCTGCTGTTGAGAGGGAGAACAATCTTCTCTAGATTCCATTTCCCCACTGCCTTTCTCATCAACACCGACAGCACTACCAACTGTCAATAGCAGTGATTGACTATCCGTCGTACTTTCAGCCAATTTATCACCACCAGCTCCATTACCAACAGCTTCCGCTCCATCATCAACAGTTTCGGTTAAAACCAATTTCAGTCGGTTCCCTTTCCCCACCAGCTTGCCATAACCTAGCCGAGCCAGTTCAATTAAATCTTGGCGAATTTTCCCAGGGCTAGTTTTACGCAACCAATTGAAGGACGCTTGAAGTTTGCGAGCCGTCAGTTCCCCAAATTGATAAAGTTTGCTCAATATGGCACTCAAGCGTGGGGTTAATTCCCCTTCGCTGGCAGCGGCACCTTCTGAGTGGATGAGGATAACTTGAGATAAATAAAACTCAACAAGCTGACAGGCAGCAACAACTCGCTCTAAAGGAATATATAAGCTCGGTTGCGTTTTTCCCGCCTCTAATTCCCACAGAATATGCAGGTTTAGAGCCAGTCGAGCTGCGTAACCTTCCATTTTCGCGATCGCGGCTCGCATTCCTGGTTTTGGATGGGCAATGCGACGTTTCTCCAGGCTAAAGTGATACTTGCGGAAGTAAGCTTGAGCATTCGCGGCGAAGCGATACTGTGCCGGGGCAATAGTACGCGCTTTGCAGTAAAGGTTTTCCAGGAAGGCTAAGTGAAATTCAGTATCGTTTTCTGGTAATTCTAGGGCTTTGAGGGGAATAAGACACCACAAAAACCGCCCCCATTCTCCTTGATCATCATCAAAGTTACCCATAAGCTTTTGCAGCTTTACGTTTTGAATGGCGCCCAAAATGCTCATCGAGTCGTATTTCAGGAAAATTCGTTCACCATTTTTCAGATTTTTCTTAAGTCCGCGTCCGTTCCAACCGGAGAGTACCGACTCTTTATCTTCCCCTCGTCCATGCTTGTACGCTCCGTAGGAGGCAAACAAGCCGCTGAGTTCATCCTTGAACCAGAGTAAAGCAGTATCGGGTTGTTGTGCTTTAACCGCGTCAA
This sequence comes from Coleofasciculus sp., assembly GCF_046565525.1. NCBI lineage: Bacteria > Bacillati > Cyanobacteriota > Cyanophyceae > Coleofasciculales > Coleofasciculaceae > Coleofasciculus > Coleofasciculus sp. The sequence continues at coordinate 5,704 of NZ_JBKHUP010000031.1, forward strand.
CGGCTTCGATGGTAGTTTTATCTAAGTAAAATTCCTTTAGGGGTGAGGGGGGAGTGGGTTCAGCGTCTTTCCACTCTGCCTCAGACATAGAACCTTTTTTTCCTAGCCACTTCTCCTGTGTTTGTTTGTACTTGGCTGTTTCCGTTTTTGCGCGTTGGTCTTCCTGGTATTGGAGTTCCTTAAGGGCATCTAATAGGGCATTAAGTAACGGTGACTTACGCTGTCCTGATTCAGTCGCTAGTCCCGCATAGATAATGGGGGGTTCGACAAATTTCAGTCGTTGGCTGACAATAATCCGAGTCGCTGGGTGTAGGCAAGACGCAAAAATTGGCAGGAATGCGGTGAGAACTGCCGCTGTAGGCGCTTCCATCTCCTGAGCAATCTGAGTCATCGGCTTGGCGTAGGAGAGGGGTAGGTACTTGGAAAGCGTCAGGGTGCGAGACTTGAAACCCTCCAGTTCCTTGATCTGTTCCATCCGTTCACTGCGGCTGGTTTCTTTGTCTAGATCCGTTTCAAGTTGAGCAGCTAACTCCCGAATAGATGACAAGGGCCATTCATAGGCATTCGAGAGTTCACCCAATGCTTCCAGTAACTCTGAGGGGGGTAAGTCTAGCTTGAGAATTTCATGAATTTGGTGGCGTAGGGTGAATGGCGCCAGTGATGGTTCACCGCTGTCCTCTTTTTGTTTGGTCAGAGAATCATTCGACGGATTTTGCTGGCGATTATCACTACCCTTGCGATTTCCTTGGCGAGTGCCATTGTCCCACTCGGCTTGAATGGCATCCTTGATATGAGCCGGACACTTAGCCAAGAAAGTGGCTTTATCGAGTCGAGCAATTTTTTTCCAGCAACTTTCATCGTTCCCCATGTACAGAGCAGCCGGATGGCATTGATATGGGTCTATAGTCTTGAGTATTCGTTCAATCCGGTTATTATCAATACCTAAGTGTCCTCCCGCATAATGAGCTAACTCTTCCGTATTGCCGCTAATAGAAATACCATTTTGATGCGCCCAATTTTGCCAACCATACCATTCTTTGATGCATAATGTCAGTGCTTCTGAGCGATCGCCTGTGGGATTAGCACCGCTGAGAATGTCCCTACTGGTACGGTTTCCTAAGCTTTCTAAGGGAATGCTGCCGGGACTAACGGGGAAGGGTATGGGGTTTAAGGTTGGGGGTTGTGCTTTGGCACAGCGTTTGGTGGACGTGGGGTAGATACCAATACTGTCGAGACTCTCGACTAACATCGGCTGTCCCCGGTTGATGCATTGGTAAGGTTTGCCTGATGGACCAATGGTGGGCGCTAGCACTGTAAAACGCCCTTCACTGATGGCTTCGCCAACGTGTGAACCCCCAGGCGTAAGGGCAAAGTTGGTAAAGTTGGGTTTTTGTTTAACCTGGAGGGCGATGCGCCACCCCCCTGAGTGGGTGCGCTCAATCAATGTTTGCTGTAAAGAGTGACGCTCGATCAGCCCTGAAACCGCAGTGTCGCATTCCGATGGGCTGGAAAATTGTTTAACGTCAAAGTCAAGCCAGACTGTGTTATTCCAGCCGCCTAATGTGCCAATCCCATTGGCGGGATTAGTAAACCATAACTCATAGTCCCGGTCGTGGGGGAGTCGTTTTTGATACTGTCGATGGTTGACAAGGTGAGGGGAGTCATTTTTGTCTAAATAGGAGGGATTTTTCCCTGTGAACAGGGGTATGGGTTCTAAATTGGTTGTCAGGGGACAGTGAGACCACACGCCCTTTTCCGGCTTTTCTTTAATCACTCTGGGATACTTTCTGCCGTCTTGTACCGGAGCAACGGGTAGGACTGGGTAGTTTTGAGCTTTAAGCCAGTTAATCGCTTCCAGGCGTTCTGAGCTGCTGGGGGCTGGGTTGGGTTCTGTTTGATGCATTCCGATTTTCCTGCTATTCAATCGCCATTGCCAAACACCACTGCGTTTGCCCTAGGGGGCTGTGTCAGTCGTGTGGACGTTTTTTGTCACCTAAGTGACTTTAGCAGCCGCCAAAAACGGGGATTTGAACAACAGCCGGATCAGAATGATCCGAAGGATCAGATTAATCACTAAAAATCAAACCCTTGCTGTGACTGGGTTTGAGACGACAAAAAATTTTTTTTGGTCAAGGTGCGGGATATTTTTGGTCAAGGTGCGGGATATTTTTGTCAAGGTGCGGGATATTTTTGATTAATCAGCTCCAACTCAGTGGACGTAAGGCTTTGAGAGATTTAGGTATAGAAAGTGGAATTTTTTATTAATTTTTGATTAATCAGCTCCAACTCAGTGGACGTAAGGCTTTGAGGATAAAAAGCGGAATGGTGAATTCTAACGACCTGTGATTAATCACCGTTACTCACCCTATGGTTTAGCTGACCCGGCGATTCATCCCACGCTCTAATCTTTGATTGAGCGTGGGATGAATCGCCAGTATTAGAAATTTATTTCTATCTGATTATTTGGTTTGCAATGGTTATAATTGAACTTAAGGAGGTGATGGAATTGAAGCGAAGCAAAGACAGGTTTAAACTGAATTACCAGTATCGAATTGTACCGGAAAAACAACAGGTTTATCAGCTAAACAACTGGCTGTATAAACTATGCCGCATACATAATCTGATGCTAGAGGAACGGTTTAACTGGTGGGAGTGTAATCGACACCCAGTCAATGCTTGCCCAGTTTTTGTCACCCATCTGCCAGAACTTAAAGATCAGCCAACCTATTACTCACAGAAACGGGCTACCCATTGGTCAAGAGAAGCTTGTAAGCACCTGTACGATGGAGTTCATTCCCAGGTAATACAGGAGGCGACTAAGCGGGTAGAGGACACATTTAACCGCTTTGTCGCAGGTGATTCAAACGGGAAGCGAAGCGGAAAACCTCGGTTTAAGTCGGTGCGGCGATACCGAACATTTTCGATTCCCCAATTAAAACCAGATTGTCTCACCGTTACTCCTAATCCTCATCGGCGCAAAAATGGTGGCACACGGCGCGACATTGCCTATATCAACCTACCCAAAATCGGTCAGGTAAAACTCATTTACCACCGCCCAATCCCAGAAGGGTTCACCATTAAAGCGGCACTGGTGTCACGTCGCGCCGATGGCTGGTATATTTGCTTAACCTTAGAGGATAAAACCGTTCCGATGCTGAAACCACCAAAGATAGAAGTAACCCAAGAGAATTCCCTTGGGTTAGATGTAGGACTAGAGAAGTTCTGGACGGCATCAGATGGTGAAGTAGAGCCAATTCAGCAACACTACCGTAAGTCTGAGTTAAAGCTGGTAAGTCAGTGGTGAAAGTTAAACCCCATGATACGAGCCAGATATGCTCTTGTTGCAATCGCTTTGATGAAAAGGATTTATCTGTCCGAATCCATGAATGTCTATGCGGATTGGTCTTGGATCGGGAGTGCGATTCGTTCAGTCTAAACCTGGCAACAAGGGGACGACTGGCTTCTGTTGAGTAACCTTAAGGGTAGAGTTCGCACTTTAATCCTCAACAGATGACAACTTAATAGCCATGTAGGTGAGGGGAAGTATCCTAGAACCTCCAAGTCCTACTCCCAAGGTGCATGGGTAAAAGCATACCCCCTGCGGTAGCGATTGGTCATCAATCCGTAAAGCGGGGATAAAAGGTCAAAAGCACACCTAATCTCAAGGTCAAGGCAGACTGAGCAAGTCCGTATGGATAGCGAAAGCGAAGGTACATCTGAACCGTCTTCACCAGGGACTAGCGAAAGGAGATTGATACGCTAGGAGAACCAAAATGGTCAAATACTAAGGGAATCAACGGGATTCTCGCCTAGTTGATAAGCACTTCCTGAACACAGGCGGAAAGTACCATCCTAATCGAACAAATCAATGGCTATTAGGAACGAAGTAACCTAGATATTTACTCTTAAGGAGGTCGATGCCTTAAGTAGTCAACCAAGACGCAAACTCTGAGCAATCAGGTGATATCTGGGAGAGATTGAGTCAGAAGCAAACGCCTTGTTGTAATCACAATGGATAGGCTGACGGACTCACTTCGGAACGGAAGATAAGGCTGTAAGTAGTAGTAAAGTCATGAACAGGGCAAAATACCTTCTCCGATATGCTGACGATTTCGTTATTTTACACGAATCCGAAGAAGCTATACACCAGTGTCAACAGGTCATAGCTGAATGGCTAAAAGAGATGGGTCTAGAATTAAAATCAAGTAAAACCCGAATAGCCCACAGTCTTAACCCGTATCAGGGAGAGGAGAAAGGCTTTAACTTCCTGGGATTCCGTATTGACCAATATAAAGCAGGTAAATGTCGGTCAGGGAAAGACACTAAAGGAAATCGGCTTGGATTCAAAACCCAAATCTCACCATCTAAGGAATCAATCAAGAGGCACTACGCCAAGATAGCTGAAGTAATAGAAAAATACAGAGGGCAATCACAAGCTTTACTAATAAAGAAGCTGAACCCTATCATCATCGGATGGTGCAATTACTTTAAAACCTATCAATGCAGTAAAGCCTTCTCGAAAATCAATTCCTTAGTTTTCTGGAAGCTCTGGAAATGGGGGAAACATAGACACCGGAATAAAGGGGACAAATGGCTTCGACAGAAGTATTGGCATACCCTAGGTGGTGACAAATGGGTATTCTCGACAAGAGAAAACAATAATCCTCTCCATCTCGTCAAGCATACCGCGATATCATCCAATTTAGGATATATCAAAGTAAAAGGCGATGCCTCCCCCTTTGATGGAAATCTAACCTATTGGAGTACCCGTATGGGTAAACATCCCGAAATGCCCAAGAGATTAGCTAGGCTACTCAAAAGGCAAAAAGGGAAATGCAATCATTGTGGACTACAATTTCTGGATGGGGGAATCATCGAAGTAGACCATATCATCCCGAAGTCAAACGGCGGAAAGGATGAATACAAAAATTGGCAACTACTCCATCGACATTGCCACGATAGTAAGACTGCCTCTGATGGCAGTTCTGGCGACCAATCGGGTTGTAATAGTATCCAGCCCAAACCACTATCATTGAACCACTATCAGTGGATAAACGATATGTTGGTGGTGACGTAGATATGACAAATCCCGTCCCGATGAGGAGCGGTATGAAGGGAAACTTTCACGTACCGTTTTGGAGAGCAGTGGAGGGGGCAACCTCTTCACTGACTTTAATTTGGAATGCAGCGATTAACATCAAGAGAGTGGGGCTGGGCATGTTCCCCACTATAAAACGCCGGAAGCGTAGTCGTAAGACTGCGACAAAGGAAGCCTACACTGTACCCTACGGGTACAGTGTAGGAGGATGTCACTCCGTGCATCGACAAAAAAAATCGCGGTAGCACCGCGATGAACCAAAAACCTGAACTTGCCGATATGCAGCCTCTTAAGTTAGCCCGAACACCTTTTTCAGTTTCACTTCAAAAGCCGGACTGATTGGTTGACCTCCCCTATCCACACCTTTTTCAATCAAAACAACCATGGATTGACTAATTCCTGCTGAGGCAGCTAACTTGCGGGTACTCCATCCTTTAGCTGTTCTGAACTCTCTAACCTGTTTTCCTGTAAGGGTTGAAGTCTTCTTTGCCGGAGCGGGTTTAGTTGTCGATTTCTTGAGTGCCTTTTTCCGGATTGGCTGGCTTCGACGCTCAATTTGTTCCAGTTTCTCAGCAATTTCTGGGGGGAGGTGTACCAAAAGTCTGGCATTCAGAAGCTGTTCAAAACTATTGCGCGATCGCTTAGTAATATCCGACAGATGGGTTCCTTTACCAAAGAGGGCATCTTTAGCCCAGAAGGATGCTGCGGCTTCGGGATCATTGGGGATTTGTGAAAGTGGGTTTTCCTCCTGCAAGAAGGGCCAGTACTGTGGGGGGTAAGTTTCCGGGTCAGGTATAAGCCCCCATTCTTTCTTTCTGAGAATCTTCAGTACGGTTTCCCAGCGCCTGACTAGCTTTTTGCGGTCTTTGGCAGTACCTTTGGCTTGTTCTACTAATGAAGTCCCAAAGGCAATTTTCATCAGCAATTCCACGGTCAGTGAGCTGTTGTGATTGACCCTAAGTTTGAACAACAGCCAGGTCATTAATCGTACTCCCCCCTCGTGGTGATGCCAGAGGCTCATCAGGTCATGCAAAAATCCCTGAGAGAGGAGTCCGTACTCATAGTAGCCCGATTTGTGCAAGCGTTTTTCTGAGTTGAGGAAGTATTGCGCCCAGTGTCCACAGCGGATGTTGAGGGTGAATCCCACGAGAGTCTCTTCCCCAATCGGTTGTCCTTGGTCATCGCGCAGACAATTTTGGAAGTGTAGTATTGGCTCAGCAATTTCCCACAGCCATGTGCGGCTGACACCAAATGACCCAACCGCGCCCTTCTCTGGCCAAGAAATATAGACCAGCAGATGGCACGGCTGTTTAGCTAACTCTAGCATCAGCGTTAACTTCTGCTGTTTGTTGAGCTTGTGGTTTTTATCCAGTCCCAGGTAGCGCTCTAGTTGGGTATTGCTTAAAACAAACGACTGTTCCCAAGGACGTTCCAACTGGGTGGCGTGGGCGGCATAAATCAGGTGTAGGCAGGCAGCACGGATGTCAAATTCCTCGATTAATGCTAGGGCGACTTCTCCTTCCAGCACGGTGGGATTTGGAGTATGTAAGTCATTGGTTAGCCAAAAGGTTACATACCCTTTGCCTTTCTCGATAGGGCTTTTGTAGTACAGTGATCCTTGTTCCGAATCAGCCCAATTAAGATTCTGTCCTTGCGTCAGGATGTTGCTCCCCTCCCAGATGAGTCGGTTTGATGCCATCTGCTCAGTTTTACCACTGGCGAACAAGTCAGGACTGGTTGGCGGTCTAGTAAAGGTGCGGTAGCGCCCTTTGCGACTCTGTTGATTTTTAACCGGAGTCTTTGATAGTTCTAGCCCGCTAATTTCAAGCTGGGTTGCCCCTGGTAGATTTTGGCTTGTCCCTTGATTATGACTTCTGTTCCCTTGCATTATCCTCTATGTACTCCTGCTTGGGCTGATAAGATTGGTTACACAGGCGGCTAACAGTAGTTGGTGGTTTGCCCAGTCCACTACACTCATTCCGGCGTGGCGTGCGGCGTCCTCAAAGAGTGGTCGCAATTGCGGATCGAATGAAAGCGTCAGAATGTAGTTTTTGGGTTGAGGATTTTGATTTTCTTTGCCTTGGGTCGGATTCCAGCGATCCGACCACAATTTACACTCTGTTCCTCGCGTGTTCGCATCTTTGGTCAGTAAGCTCAGAGTTCCTAAGCGATTGCACCAGAAGCTGTGGTTTTCAATTGATTCCCCTCGATGTTGGCAATTCCAACAACTCCGTTGAATCGAAGCGGTATCGCTGCCATTGTGACTGGTATTTGACGGTATAGTGAGTGAAGCAAGGAGCTGATGAGCCGCATGGATGCTTTTGGAGTTCAATGCTTGGCGGAGTGTTGCTGCTGCTTCTAAGTTGCCTTGACTGGTTTGGTGGTCTATCGCTTTGACCACTTTGGCGGCTTTTTCGTAAGTGCGCCCCGATCCTAGACCTACCCGCTCAGCTAACCGATCAACGGTGCGTCCTTTTCCTTGAGACGCTGTGCGAAAATTTTCGCACAGCGTCTGGTCTGTGTTTCTTCCCAGTTTTTGATTGGTCAACCGTGCCGCCTGTTGCTGTCTCTCTCTGGCTTTTTGCGTTTCAATCTCTTTCCAGGCTTGTGCTTCCCGGACTTTCTGTTCGACCGTTTTTACACGGTTGGCATTCTCTAGGAGCAGCGCTTCTAACTCAGCCGTTTTGTCCATAAACTCCCGATATTCCACGGGGATGGCTTCCCACTGTAGCAGGCGAACCGCTTTCCAACGTCGGTGACCGCTGATGATGACATGGTTGGTCGTTACAACCAGTGGCTTAACCCATCCCGATTGGCGAATCAGTTCCACTAGGTCGCTCACGGCCTCATCCCCATAAATCTCGGCATTACACGGATGTGGAGAAAGGGTACTAGGAGCAACTTGACTGACTATTGGTTGCATTGATTGATGGCTATAAATTTCACTATGATTTATACTCATTTCAAATATAGGCAAATTTGATGGTTTGCACAATCAATTTGCTTATTGAAGCAATCAATTCCACTTTTCCATTGGCTGAATCAGTGCTAATCTGTTAATAGATGTGATTTCTTGTTTAGAAGAGCTATACTTGGGCAAGTTATGGACTCTAAGGCTAAAAGGCTGGCTGCTTTAGTTTTGGAACTGCGAGGTGGTTTGAGTCAGCGGCAGTTTGCGAAGAAGCTTGGAGTGTCATTTTCGGCTGTCCAATCTTGGGAAGTTGGCACGTCATGGCCTGGAACGCAAAATCTTACTCGCATTGCTCAGTTGAAAGGTTGGAGCTTTGACGAGCTGCAACACTATCTGGAGGGAGAAACACTGTCACCACGCTTAAGTGTTAACCAGCTACTGGCTGAAGTTCGTTCTCTTCCCTTTGAATCGGCGGTTCAAGTAGCCAGGGTAGCGTTGGAAACGATGGCGATAAAGGGAGAAGCGAAAGCGAGTTAATTTTAGCGGGTAAAGGTATATTTGGTGGTGAGAGTGTCAAATCAAGAAAATCCAAGTTGCTTTTTTGGGCTATTCCGCGTTTAAGATCAGTAGCCAACCGATAAAATTGATCTGTTATTCTTACCCAAAAAAACCAACCCAGTCGAGTAAGACTGGGTTTATTGTCAGCCGAAGTGTTCTCCGTGACGTCCTCCTACACCGACTCTACGGGTACGGTTGTCGGCTTCCTTTGTCGCCGTTTTAGAACGACGCTTCCGGCGGATCTAAAGGAAATAAGGCGAATAAGAGTGTGAACTTTTAACTTCTTTCTTCCACCAACGTTTTAAGCTTCAATAGTTCACGCTCAATCTGTTCAATTTGTTTCAGTAATACCTGTTGTTGATTGGGTGGAGTTGGTTGTACAGATTCTCCTAGCTCAAACGTTGCCAATATTGGACGATGATCACTGGTGGTTTGATCATCGGGACAATAGGCATCTGACGGGTCGCCATAGAGGATGACAGAAGATGCAGACCAGTTTTTTGCTTCACCTGCCACAAAGACGAAATCGAGAACACTGTCATATCGATTGGAACATATGGTTGCTACCAACTTCTCAGGCTTAACCCAGGTGAAAACGTCATCGGCTGTAATTAAGTCCCAGCCTTCATCGTGGACGCCAGATACCACATCCCAATCGAAATTGTAGTCCCCGGCAGCAATAATCGGTAGTTGTTGAGAACGTCCCCACTCATTGAGAAGTTGTGCTTGTTGATGACGAGAAGTTTCTGAAGTTCGGTAAAGGTGATTGACCACAAATAGAAACTCTTCGCCCGCAGGCTTAAATCGAAATTGAGCGACCAGGGGCGCTCTCACTCGACCTCCTATATTGATATCATCGAGTTCATAATGCTTGACTTCTTCTAACAGATTGCTGTTGTAGGCAATAGCCAAGCGATCGCCTCCGCCTGTACTGCCGAGAATGGTTTTAAAATCAGCATTTTCTCCTTCTTCTGTCCCCTGTTCGAGATCCGGAAGCCAGCTTGCGTTCTGAACTTCAGAGAATCCCCAGATGTCAATGTCTTCCAAGGGTGCGATGTGTTTACGAGCAATAACTGATGGCACAGCATCCCCTGATTCGACATTGAATGAAGCCACCTTTAACTCACTGGCATTGGCACAGAGATTGCCTCCCAACAGAAAAATACTGCTAGCCAAAAAGATGGTCAAGAAAATTTTGACCGAAGTAAGCTGTTTCATGAAACCTCCAGCATTCGTCTTTAGGTGAGATCGTTAAAGCAATCTATTAATATTCACACCAAAACAGTTTACTCCGTAGAAAACACTCAAAATAATAAAGGTTTCCTTGTTCGATCTAGCGATCAGGTGGATAATGAGACTCAGAGTTCAGTAGTCAGACAAAAGTTAACTTTTATCTGACTACTTATCATCACGTTTAAGTGTTACCCAACTCATTAACTTGCTAATCAGTACATTTGACCATTAAAACGTCAGTCTAGACCGACCTGTTTACCCTGGGCGTGTCGTTCCAAATGCTGAATTTGAGGAATAATCGATTGAAAGAACTCAACATCACAATGACGTAACCGACAGGCTTGAGTAGCTTGCCAGTTGCCAAGAGAGAGCTTGGCGACCATTACCGGAGTAGTATCCTTAACAGGTGTTAAAGTCAGAGTTTGTTGAGTGGGGTTCCACTCAGCGGTGTATTTGCTACCGTTGTGGTGGTGAGTGCCAGCTAAATCTAAGGTTTTGGCGACAACAGCGGCAACCAATTCCGTGCGCTGCTGTTGAATGGCTTGGGCGATTGAGGCGTTTGGCTGTGTCGGCTGAGTTTGAGTTGCCACCTCGGGAAAGGGGACAATCTTGCCATCGACATAATCTCCCAGCGGCTCCATATATAGCCCCCAGACACCCTCTTTTCCCTTAAAACTATCCAACTCTTTTACGCTGTGCTTCTCAAAGGATGCCCATTGCTCCCGGTACTGGGGGTCAGCTATCATCTGTTGAGTAATGGGGTACTGCTTACCGACTCGGAACGCCACTTGTTTTTTCCCAGCTACAGCCAGCGCAATATCCCCCTGCTTGAATCCGTAGGCGGCATAAGGAGAGTAAGTGCGAGTCGTGTGACAGCGTCCGTAACCCCGCATGGCATCGATAGTCGTGCTGACGGGTAACGGGTTGGCTTCCCCATGCAGCTTGAGAGGATAGACCATTTTCACGGGTTTGCCAGAGAGTTGTACAGGTTGAGAACCATTCCCAGACTCAGAGGAATGCTCTGGTGAAACCGTTTGAGTCCGCTCTGGCGAACCTTTGAGGTAATTATCCGCTGTCGATTCCAGCTTGTACCCGCGCTCTTTTAAGTAACTCTGTACCAACTGGTCAGTGCCTTTGGCATTACCGACAACAAAGGAACTACCCGCCGCGATCGCTTGCTCCAACAGGGGCTTATAGTAAGTAGTAAAGGTGGCTTCAATCTGTTGATTGGTAACACCCCGCCACGGTCCGGAACCACTGACCATAATGATATCGCTTTGGCAATAGACGCCCGTGTTTGCCCGTTCTCCCCAAGCTCGCTCGTAGTTACGAGTAGACGATGGGACTTCTGGTGGCGCCGCCGACTTGCCGATAAACTGAGTCGCCACCGCAGCCATTGCCACGTCTTTTTTTGTATGAGCAGCAACGGCTGGGTTGATGGGTTGGAGGTCAGCCAGAGGATTTGCTGACATAGGGGTAGAGGTATCTGGATGCAGGAGTGAATCGGGCGGAAACTCTCTCTCCGGCTCCCCTACTCTCCCATTCCCCTGCATAGAAGCTTCGCCTTTGTCCCTCTGTGCGTCAGTTATCTCAGGCAAACCCTGCTCGATTTGTTCGAGGCGCTGATAGTAGGAACCCTTAAGAGAATCGGCATCCAGAGGTTCCCCAAACTTAGCCGTTAGTCCCTGCTGAACCGCTTCTGGCAGGTTCCCCTCAACCATCCTGACTACCTCATAACCCAATTGAGCCTCCGCTTCAATATCTAAGGGGTCAGTGGCTGGGGCAAACTCCACTCCATTATGATCAAGCCATGCTTTCACCTGAGCTATTTTGCTGGAATCGACGGATAATCTGAGTGTTGGCTTTTCCTCAAACTGTCCTGGAGCTATTTCCCATTCATAATTTTCCCGGGCAAGCAGCGTCGGGAGTTGCCGCTGATACCCCCCATTAATACCTCTTCCCTTCTGCCTTTTATCCTCTGCCCTCTGCCGTTCTTGGTCAAGTTTTTCTGGAGGTAATTTGGCAATTTGCTCTAGACGCTGGTGGTAGGGACTGACGTCCAGCATACTGGTAAAGTATGCAAAAAGAACTTCCCCACATTGCTGTTCCATGACCTGACGAACCTGGGGAGGTACGTCACCCTCGACCATCCGAAAGACAGCATAGCCTCGCTCGGTTTCCGGCTCAATACTCGGGTCATTCAGATTAACTCTACTATGAGGTACGCCTTGAGTATCTAGCCATTTGGCAGTCGAATCAGCTACATTTTGGTCAACCGCCAGCCCCAAAGTAGGCAGCAGCTTAATTTCACCACTCGGCATCTCCCATTCCCAATCAAGCTTGTGGAGGATGCTGGGTTGTCTTTTCAGGTTAGCAATCAGGGAAGAAGCCGTTTGGTATTGGACACTCTTCTGGTTGTCTTGGTACTGTTGGGTAGCGCGGCGCTGCTTGATCCACTCACCCCTACCGGGGTATTCTAAAGTATCCGGCTGAATTTTGACTGAAGCAATAGTGACATTGCTGGTAATCTGTGCCTCAAACCTTGTTCCGGATTGGAAAAGACCAGCCCTTGTCAAGGCTTCTTTAGATTCTTTTTGGTTGGGGGTAAATAGTCCCGCCACTTTCTGTTCGCCGTTAATATCAATCTTAACTGCCATGCCGGGTTTGGCTTGCTTGAATCCAATGGTAATAGTGGCTTGTTCCTCGTTGAAGCGGTGGTCTTTAAAAGCACCATTTTGAACTTGGCGATTAGCGCGGATGGTATTGCCATGAGGGGTCGTGGCTAGGGTGTGTGTACCATTATTGCGCCCGTAGGTATTCAGGGTGACATCCAGCGTTTGTCCTTCCCGCAGTCGATTGGCATGTTTGAGCATTTCCACTGACCCAGCATCTAATTCGCCAATAACTTTGCCATCCAGTTTGAGAACGGGTACTGGTGGGGGTTGGTACTGTTCTAAAGTGACGTGATAGGTTTCCCCATTGAACGGATGGGAAGCCAATTCGCAATCGTTAACTTTACCAAACTTTATCGGTTGAGTAATTTGGGGGTGATTAATGTGCAAATTAGCCGTAGCCACCAAGTCAGCACGAATAGTGGCTTTGGCTTGAGTATCAATAGGCAACTGTCCACCTTTGGTGTCAATGATACCAAATTCCTTGTACTCCCCCTGTTCTGGGTCAAGGACAAAAAACAACCGTTTGTTGTAGCGAGGGTCGTCTGGTGGTAGGTCGTCTCGCACTTTAATTTCTATACTGACATCCTGTCCTCTTTTCCAGACTTCATCTCTGAGTTGATTGCTTTCTCGGTTAATACCCGTCGCTGTCAGTTCAGTAAATTGTAGGGTATCGAGTTGTCCGATGATTTCTTCAGAGAAAGCGGCAAAAGCAAAGTTCGAGATTTTATAGTTTAACGTTTGGTTGGGGTTGGGTTTTATCGTTTTACCCCGCGCATCTCTTTCGAGACTTTCTGGCGAGGTACAAATATGCCAAGTGGCAGCCGCCACGGCAAACCTCTGGTCTTCTGGAATGCTGTCCCTAAAAGACTGGGCGTAATCCTTGGCTTTTTGAAATAGCAACTTGCATTGCTTTTGGGTCATCGGAGCTGCCAGTTTGACTTGGGCATTGTTGGTGCTGATTCCTGCCTTTAATCCGAGTTCGGTTCTGGATACTTCGCAAACAGTTCCCAGTCGTTTGTAGATAGGCTTTCCGTTTTCACCCACCTCGCCTTGGACTTGAGCGAGGGCAATGAGTTTATGCGGTATCCTAGAGCTGGGGCGTTCGTTCTCCACTAGCTTTAGGTTCATCGTGTCTGTTTTCCCTAAATCAGGATGGTCTAATTTGATGACATTGGTAATTTCCAGCTCTGCACCTTTTTGAGTGGTTACTTTGAGAACGGGTCCTTGCTCAATTTTGCGTTTCTTGTCCTGTTTAGTGGCTTCGTTAAATAATTGGTCAAATTGGGCTTTTGCAAACGTGGCTTGGTTTTTTTGTCCCGGTGTGAACGCTTCGGGAAATAAATCGCGAAACTGTTCAGTCGGGCGCGATTCCAACTGGGATTGTTCAAAGAAGGTGTTGGCTTGTCGCACCATGAGTTCTACCGGAGAGTACCCCTCGGCTTTGATTCCTGATTTTATGTAAACACTAGGGGATTTCTTGTCCCTAATATAGTCGGGTACTCGGTGCAGCAGTCTTTGGTTTTCTTTAATAACCGATATATCCGGCGCTCTATTGCTTTTGAAAATATCTACGGCTAACTGGTTTTGATATCCCGCCTCCCCAATCATGTCGTGGTAGATACTGCGATTAATTTTAAGCGCTTGGTCTAGGTTTTCAGTTGTTAGAGGAGCTTGGGCAATTTGAGCCACTTGAATAATTCTATCTCTATACTCGGATTTGATGGATTGGGGTTTTATCGGGTCAGTTTCTTGTTGGACTAAGTTTTGGTAGTGACTTCCGACTTGCCGAACATAATCAGCTTTTTGCTGTGGGGTTCCATTGGTTGTGAGTAGGTCAATTTCTGACTCTAATGCTTCTAAGGCTGTGGCATGATTATTGATGATACCTACAGAAATGCCATCTGACATGAATAGGGCAATTTCCTCAAAAGGGGGTTGGCTACCATCGGGTCTGTGGAAGGAGGCTTTCTTTTCTTTTTTAACAGGAGCATAGGCGTTTTCGGGTTGGTTTCTTCTGTGAGCTTCGGCAGTGAATGTAGGGTATTTACTGGCTAATTCTACGCCAATGCAGTCACCGTCGTAGTCTCTGCCTTGCCGTTCGGATTCGGTTTCTAGGGGAACGACTTCTGTAGGTTCTACGCCCTGTGCTTTCAGGGCATCAATTCTCGCTTGGATGCGTTTCTGGTCTTCATCATTGACCACAATTACGCCTTTGAGTGGTTTGCCATTGGGAGCGTAAGCATCCTCGACTATTTTATTGGTTGAGATGCACATTCCATTGGAATTGAGCAGGGGAGAGCGGAAGTTGAGAATTTCTTCTCCTTCAGGAAAATAGGTCACACAGATTTCTTTGTGCTTTAAGTCTTTAGAGGGAATAATCATTCCCCGCTCAAACTCAATTGTTTTTCCTATGGCAATATTCCGCCATTCTTTTTGTACGAATCTTTTGAGTTCATCTGTGACTTTTTGAGTTTCCAGTAATTGACCATCGCCTTCTAAGTCAGTTTTAATGAGGCGATACATCATCTGGTCTTTGGCAGAATCGGTTTCAATTTCTCCGGATTCTATTTGCTCCTCTTCTAGTTCTGAGGGTTGGTTTTCGAGTAGTGCTTTACGTTTTTCGTATTTGGAGCAGTAATATTCAGCGAGTTTTCGGGGGTCGTCTTGGATGTCTCTTAGCTTTTCGGCTTGGTCTTCTAAGATGGTTAGGAAATCCCGAATGCCTTCTGGAAAGGAAGCGTGAACTTGGGAAGCGGCGATAGTTCCTTGTTGCGATCGCTCTTTTTCTCCAATCCAAACCGTTACCGTATGCAATCCTGGCTGGATGGGATTGTTGTCCTTGTCTCCTCCCTTGAAGCTGGAGGTAGGCAGAATTAGGTCGATGGGAGGCGTGTTAACCTTTTGGTAAGGCAGTTGAGTTAGGTCTTTGGGGGCTAGCGTTCCTTTGGCAAATCGATACTCTGAGGGGATGGCTAACCTGTGCTGAATAACGTGTTCGACAGTTGAACTCAACTGTTGGGAGAGTTCGGGAGAAATCTTGCCATGACAGTCCCCGACCTGTCGCCATGCAACGGCGTCAGGCAGTATTTCTCCATTTTCCCCTGTCTCGTCATTCACCACCAAAATATTCAGTTCTTTGGTGAGAGCATTTTTGCAGCTACCCAGGAAAATGCTGCCATAAGCTCCCCGGTCTTTGCGGTCAGGACAGAGCTGGTCTATGGTTTCCAAGCACTCAGCAGGTCCATATAGCAGACGGCTTTTTGAACTCAGGAGTAATACATGACCGTCTGGATGGTTGTAGAGGTCTTCAGTTTTAGATTTCTCGTCGATGTGACCAAAACTAAATTCTACTCCTGGAAAGTAGGTTTCCAGGAGGGTGTTGTCTAGGGTTTCGGTGAGGATGCTGTCTGGGTTGTCTAGGTTGCCATCCGTGTGAATCCATTGATTAAGGCGGGTATCAAAGTGTTTGAAGGTAAGAGACATCACGATTGAATCGAAAACTCTGTCTCGACCCTAAAACAAAACCGAAAATTTAAAATCAACTGATCAGCTATTTTAGCTTAGCTAGTTGGTTGATGTTTGACCCTTGGGTCATCGTCTAGAATGGAAATTTACAGAATGGGTATTGAGCCGAATAATTAGTCGCGTATCAAGTAGAAAAATGGCAAGAGCTTACGATTTTTGGGATTCTTTTGACCGGGAAAACTTTAACCCCGATGGCACGATAACGGAGTCGTATAGAGCGAGATTGATGTCTAGAGGTAAAGCTCTGGAAGATACTTGGGCAATGGAAGCTCGAAAAATGGCGGAAGTTAAGGAATTTGAGGAGAGGGAGCAAAGATTCCTACAGCGTTATGGTATGACCTGGTCGGAATGGTCGCAGTCGGGACAGGAACAGCTCACCTTACAGGAGCAGAGTGGCAGACAACAGGCAGCGCTCCAGGAGGGGGCAGAACTATCTGAGCTACCCTATGACATAGAGCCAGAGGACTATTACGATTATCATGCTGGATATCCAGGGTAAGGAACTTAGCCCAAGCCACTTGCTCAATTTTCTAGATGTTTGAGCAATTTAGAGTGGTCAAAGACCGTCTTCAAGGCGGTTTAGGAAGCAACCTGTCAAAATTGTAGAGTAGACAGTCCTGCTGATTGCGATCGCGATTAGTAGGGTAGACTTCCAAGATAGAGGTAGCAAAGGTAGGTTGATTTGAATCAACGAGGGCAAGGGAAGCGTCGGCTTCAGAAACAGATAGCTACAGGAGTTGCTCAGAGTAGCTCCGCTTCAGTAGCGGCAATGTCTCTAGTGGAACCTCCTGGGGATTTGGGGGAGGAATCAGTTACGCGGTGGGTTTCCATCGACGCAATCAGTTTACCACCCCAACAGCCCCGGCGATACTTTGACTCCAAGAAGCTGGAAATGCTGTCGCTCTCGATTAAAGAACACGGAATTTTAGAACCTTTATTGGTGCGACCCCAGCCAGAGGAGTCAGAGCAATACGAACTGATAGCCGGGGAGAGACGCTGGCACGCCGCCAAAAAAGCGGGATTAGAGCAAGTTCCCGTCGTGATTAAAGACCTGAGTGACGAAGATTCCCTGGTTTTGGCACTGATTGAAAATTTGCAGCGGGAAGACCTCAATCCCTTTGAAGAAACCGAAGGCGTGTTGCAGTTATTGGCATTGAAGCTGTCTCGCAGTCAGTCGGAGGTGATTTCCTTGCTGCAAAGGATGCATAAGACCAAAATGGTTCAGGTTAAGCAAAAGCAACAGCCGGGAAATTCCCCGGCTCAATCTGAAGCCGCCGAGTCTGACTCGATTTGGGCGAATATCTTATTTGAGGAAATCGAAAAAACGTTTCAAGTTCTCGGTACGGTTGGGTGGCAGTCGTTTGTCACAGCGAGATTACCGTTATTAAATCTTCCCGAAGAGATAAGACAAGCGATTCAGTCGGGGAAAATTGAGTATAGTAAGGCAAGGTTGATCGGTTCGATCAAAGACCCCAAGGTGCGCGTTGCCCTGCTAGAAGAGGCAATTGAGTTAGGACTATCTCAAGCCCAGATTAGAAAACGCAAGCGTTCCTTAGAACAGGAAGACAACCCACTCCCCCATACTCAGGCATTGAAGTCTCGCGTTAAGGGGATTTATCGCTCTTTATCTTCTCCAGATTCAGCCGCCGTTTGGCAGCGTTTAGACCAAGACCCTTCATTGCTCAAACGCCTGGATCAGTTAGTGACTGACTTAGAAGCATTACTGCTATATAAAACTAATACAATTCCCGACAAACGCGGACGTAACACTAAGTAACTTGCATCACTCATCAAAGCGCTCATCTTAGCTTAAGTATGCTATCGTCAATTTGATAGATTTAAGCGGTTGTCGATGAGTTATGTCACACCCAAACAAGCCGCCAAAGTCCTCGGAGTCCATGTATCCAGTCTCAGACGGTGGGAATCACAAGGGAAACTTAAAACCATCAGAACCCCTGGTGGACAAAGGCGCTATGACCTCGAAGAGGTCGAGAAAGCAGCTTGTCTTCCAAAACCAGTTGTCACTGTTTGCTATGCGCGAGTCAGTACTCATTCCCAGCGCGATGATCTTGAGCGACAAACTGAATTCCTTCGTTCAAAATTTCCGGATGCGGAACTTTTATCAGACATTGGCTCCGGGCTTAATTTTAGGCGGCGAAAATTCCTTGCCATTTTGGACAGAATTCTCACAGGCGATGTCCAACGCCTTGTGGTTGCCCACCCCGAGCGACTTGTTCGATTCGGATTTGAGCTGGTTAAGTGGTTGTGTGAACGCGCCGGATGCGAACTCGTGGTTCTCAATGAACGTAAGCTCAGCCCAGAACAAGAACTGGTTGCAGATATGCTGTCCATCGTCCACTGTTTCAGTAGCAGGCTTTACGGACTGCGAAAATACAAAAAGCAAGTCACCGAAGCGTTACAAGAAGACTGTCCGACACGCTCACGCCAAAAAATCGACCAAGCAACCACCGAACAGTGTACTCAAAATCAGGGTGTATCCAACTCCTGAACTACACAAAGTTTGGAAGCAGTGGTTGGCGGCTTACCGTTGGGTGTTTAACTGGGCAATTGCCAAGCTAAAAAATGGGTTTGAGGGGGATTTGCAAAAAACCTATCGAGCATCCTCTGATATCCCAGAATGGGTGAGAACTCTTCCAGGACATCAAGCTCAGGAAGCCTGCGACGAAGCGTTTGACACTCACCGTCAAGCCAGACGTAACAATGGTGAGGCAAGATTCAAATCTTGTCGAGCTAGGTCGCAAACAATTCAGTTCAAACCGGGTAACTACAAGGGAGGTACTTGGTATCCCAGAACTACCAAGGGACTTACATTCAAAGCATCTGTCCCTATGCCAACTGAATGTATATATGGTACTGAGTTGGTGTACCAACGGGGGAAGTGGTTTGCTTGCATTCCAGTACGAGTTGAGGAAATTTCTACATCAAACAGTGGTGTAATTGCGCTAGATCCAGGAAATCGTGCCTTTTTAACAGGTTACGACGGCGAAAACGTTTTAGAGATTGGACAGGGAGACATCGGACGCATTAATCGCTTGTGGAAAGCACCTGGATAATCTCTTGAGCCGTGCTGCTCTATCCCCATCAAAGCGTCAACGCCACAAGATGAGGAAAGCTGCCAACCGCATCAGAGAGCGGATTAGCTGCTTGGTCAAAGATTTGCACAACAAGGTTATGAACGGCGCTCGAAACATCATGTTGAGAGCTTTGCAGGCAACTGCCTTCATCATTACTGGTGATGCTGTACTTACTCTAAATGCTGCTGTTTAAGCGCAAAGCGTGAGGTTAAATGTTGCACATTGATAGTTTACTTACTGCTTCAACCAGGGCTGTCGGCAGTGAACTACTTGACGCCAAGATTAGAGCGTGGGACTTCTCGCCGGATTAGTTAAAATCGATTTTAACCACTGGGTTAACCCAACTTTAACCCAGTGGTGGAACCGAGGTTCGCTCCTTTCTCGATAGCTTAGGAGAGTTCACGAGAAAACGAGTCAACCGATGATAGTTAAGGATTCTCAGGTTTCCCCACTCCCCGCTCATTTAGGTCAAGCCAGTCGCTTCAATACGAGCGATCGCTACTTCAAAAGTTCTGTGAGAGGATGCGGTGGGTTGAAAGCAACGACAGACCGCCTCAGTGTCCCCCTGCTGTTTATTGGGGGGTCGGCGTTGCTACTGTTGGAAATGTCTCTGCACCGACTGCTACTCACTTCTTTCGTTTATGGAGTCGCCCTATTATGTAGCGCTCCCCAATTTTTTGGCGGTGCGTTGACAAACATTGAACGGTGGCAGCGGCAATACAAGCTAAATTTATCAGCACTAACATTCCTGTTTCTATCAACAGTATTTGCCTTTGACCTGATGGCGACTCCAGCAAACGCTCAGTTCTTCAATGGCGCTCAGGAATTTATGACCCAAGCCTTTGGTAATGCTGGAGGTACCGACATCACACCCGTAATTGAAATTATTTTCAACGTCCTGCGGGGTTTGATGTTAATTTATTTAGGCGTTTCACTCATCCGGGTGGTACAAGCCGCTCGGAACGATGAAGACTGGCAGACCTTAGCCAGGACACCCATGATCATTATGGTAGCCGTAGTGGTCGCTGATATTCTAACGGGTTTCATCGTCGGGGTTTAAACAACAGATATGTCTGGCAAACGGGACTTTCGTACCGTTAATCAAATTCTGGGAACCCAGCCCCGCTTAGGTCCCTTTCCCGCTGACCAAGTAGTGCCTTGGAGTCTAATTGGGCTTTTGGGCTACATCCTCAAACAACTCTTGGGTTGGAACTTACTATGGACGGGATTGTTTGTGGCTTGGGGTTGGGCAACCTGGTGGACACTGACAGGTGCCAAAGGGTGGATGTTTTTATCCAAGTTTATTGGCGTGCCGCGAATTGTCCGAGGGTATAAGCGGTTTCAGCCACTCCTTTCCCATCCATCCAGTCGGTACAGGAGGAAATAATGTCGAAAACAACAGCATCAACCCTACCAAAAAAAAAACGGGTGGTAGCTCCACAATCCCAAACCAAAGTCGGGAAGAAGGCATTAAACTATGTCCCGCCTAAAGCCAAAAAACAAGTTACCCCCTTTGAAGACTTTGTTCATTTCGCCGGGATGGTTCGATTTAAGTTGCGCGGTTTGGATATTGGAGCCTACTGCCTCAAAAAAAAGGATACCATTCAGTTAAAATTTGGCTTTGATTGTACAGGAGTTCATCCTTCATTGCCCTGCATCCAAGTGCCGACTATTTTCGAGGCTATCGAGTCGGGATTGAAGGATTTACCTGACAACGAGACATTAACCATTCACGCCACTTCATTCACGACAGATTGGCAGCGACAAGCACAGCTCAAAGCCGTTCAAGACCATTGCGATTCCGCCCAACTCCAACTGTTGGTCGGTAGCGATCGCTTAAGAGTCAGAGAACTCACCGAGGCAGGGATTCGTAAACCCAAAACACTACGACTCTACTGCACCTACACCGTAGATGGCGATGCCGAAGGCACTTCCCAAGACGCTCTGGGCAAAATTTTACTGCTTTTAGCTCAAGGCTGGAAGGCATTCACCGGACAAATCCACGAACACAAGCGCCAACAGTTAGAGACCATTTTTCTCAATAGTTTTACCGATGGCTTCCAACTTTGGGAACAACTCTTGGCAACCAAGATGGGTCTTTCCATTCAACCCATGACCGCCCAGCACCTTTGGTCTGATCTGTGGACGCAATTTAATTTCTCAGACCCGCCGCCCATTCCCCATATTCTCACCTTGGACGACCGTAGTTTAACCGAAAAAAGCCAGAGCGATTTCCACATCTGCCATCATTTACTAGAGCGAGAATCCTCTGTACCCTTCTTTGACCGGGCTTGGGTGAGGCTCAAAAATCGCTATATCGGTGTCCTCTCCTTCACCGATAAACCCGCCGGGTGGCGAGATGAATATGCCCAGCTCAGGTATCTGTGGCAGGTACTGAGCCGAGAGCGGGTGTACGATACTCAAATCATTGCCCAATTCTCCCGAGCCAACGAAGCCCTCGCCAAGACAGCCGTGCAGCGCATCACCAAGCAATCCATTGTGGGTAGCGAACTCGCCATTAGCAACGCTTCTGTGGATGTGGGCGCTCAACTCAAAGCCGAAAAAGCGATCGCGGCTCAAGCTGAAATGATTGAAGGCGCCGTACCAATTAACACCGCCGTAGTTTTCCTCGTTCACCGTCGAGATACTCGGTCACTGGCAGAAGCTTGTCGGTATTTGAGTAGCTGCTTCCGTCGCCCCGCCGTGGTCGTGCGAGAGAAAGAATATGCCTGGAAACTATGGCTACAATGCCTACCTATTGTCTTAGAAAAGCTGCTGGCTAAACCATTCGACCGTCGCCTAACTTACTTTAGTTCAGAAGCCCCCGGATTGATGCCCCTGGTAACCACAGCAGCGGTGGATGAGTCAGGGTTTGAACTGATTGCAGATGAGGGGGGGACTCCCCTTCATCTAGATTTATACCAAAAGCACAAGAACCTGGGCGTTTTTGCCACGACTCGTGCGGGCAAATCCGTGTTAGTGTCGGGCATTCTCACCCAAGCCCTGGCACAGGGTATGCCCGTCGTCGCTCTGGATTACCCCAAGCCAGATGGCACCAGTACATTCACTGACTACACCCAATTCTTCGGCTCAGAAGGCGGAGCTTATTTCGATATTGGCTCACAGAGTTCCAACCTCTTTGAAATTCCCGATACCCGTGCCTTACCAGACATCAAGACGCGCAAAGAACGCATGGCGGACTACAAAGATTTTCTGGCAACAGCCCTGTTCGCGATGGTTTTGGGTACTAATCTGGATGGAGTCAATCCCCTTTTAGTAGACAGCACGCGGGCGGTAATCGGCTTGGCTTTAGAAACCTTCTTCAATGATGCCGATATCAAACTGCGCTACCAGCAAGCCAGAGAACGTGGTTTTGGCACTCCTGAATGGGAAAATATCCCTACTTTACAGGATTTCTCCCAATTCTGCGCTCCCGGCTTTTTGGATTTGGATGCTTTGGGCAAGAGTAATAGCGGTATCGATGCCCTGACAGCCCTCGACCAAATCCAAATCAAACTCCGATTCTGGTTAACCAGCAGCCGAGTGGGAAAAGCCATCAGCCGCCCCTCGACCTTCCGTTCTGATGCCAGATTACTGGTGTTTGCCCTAAGAAACTTGAGCAACGATGCCGATGCTGCCATCCTCTCACTGTCCGCCTATTCAGCCGCCCTGCGGCGGGCACTGGCAAGTCCAGCCAGCATCTTTTTCATCGATGAAAGCCCCATTCTGTTTAATTATCCCTCAATTGCCGAGTTGGTCGGGAGACTGTGTGCCAATGGTGCTAAATCTGGGGTGCGAGTTATCTTGAGCGCTCAAGACCCAGAAACTATCTCCAATAGCGCCGCTGCTTCTAAAATTTTTGCTAACATGACCACCCGTTTAATTGGAGTGATTCAACCTTCAGCGGTAAAAAGTTTCGTGGATATTTTTCAGTATCCGGTTGAGATTATTTCCCGCAACTCGACTGACGCTTTTTTTCCCAAGAAAGAAGGGCTTTACAGTCAGTGGCTTTTGGATAACAACGGCAAATTAACCAGTTGTCGGTATTACCCAGCCTATTGCCAGCTAGCAGCCGTTGCCAACAATCCAGACGAACAAGAATGGCGAAGCGCTTACTTGCAGAACTACAAACACAATCCTCTGGAAGGAATGGTGCGCTTTAGTGAAGCCTATGTTAACAGAATTCGCGGTCAATCTTTTGAATAGGAAAACAACAATGAAATCTCTACTTCTCCCTTTAACCCTTCCCAAAAAGCTGATTGTTTTAGGATTAACTCTGTCTGTCACACTAATGCCAACTCCAGCCCAAGCCAATCCTTGGGAAGACGTGATTAGCGACGTATCATCCAAGTTCAACGAGATTATTGAGCAGTTTGAGGGATATTTTTCCTCCCTTGATGCCTATCTCGACCAAGTGGTGGAAGAGGTCTTTGGTGCAGTGGCAACTGATATTAATGTTGCCCTTGAAGCCGCCACAGGACAAATGGAAATTCCCGATCCCATTACCGCGAGAAAGGTGTTAACGGAGTCATTAGGACAAGGTGAAACCACTGTTTTCATGGAAAATCCAGTCACAGGAACCCAGCGTGCTGCCAACACATTAGACCGGGAAATGACCCGCGCCAGTATCGCTTCGGTGTTAGGGGAAGCAGGGCAAGAGCGTGTGGTATCAGAAATTGAAAGCACAAAAGAAGCCGTTTCCCAAGCCTCTACTCTAGCTCAGCAGGCTCAGAACTTAGATGCGTCGCAAAAAGTCCTCAAAGCGATCGCGGCTCAAAATGGTCAGATTGCTGAAGTCTTGGGACAGCAGCGCCTCGACGCCCTGCAAGCAAGGCAAGACGCCCAATACGCCAATTTGAACCTCTCCAACATTTCCGAAACCCTAGACGCTGAGGCGAAAGAGCGGCGGTTGACGCTAATGGGAGAAGCCGCTTACGAATTAAGCGCGATCGCGGGCAATAGTTTGTTGGACACAACACCGACTCAGGGAGAGGAGGATTGATGGGGAGGATGACAATCAACGGACTTGTGCCACCCCTGTTAGCCGAAGCAACAACGTTACTCGAACAGGCGCACTCAACTTCAGAAGCCATATCCGCCGGGTTCAACGAATTGTGGACTGAAGTTCTCAATGGGGGATTGTATGAAGCACTCTGCGACGTGGGCGTCTTGTTTGCCGTCGCCACTTTAGTTTTGTTCATGGTGCGCTGGACAAAAGCCATGCTCAATGATGAATCCTCCGAAGCCTTTTCCGAACTGATTTGGCCGTTGATTGTCGGCATATTTCTGTTTAATAATGGCGCACTCCTCGCCCAAAGCACCCTAGTGATGCGGGACTATATCAATTCCGTCAATAATTACGTCCTCGAATATACTGCCGCCACCACGGGCATCCGAGAAGCCTACGAAGAAGCCAATCAATGGGGATTAGCCGAGACGCTCATGGGTTCCATGCTGCGAGACTGCACCAGCGGGGACAAAACCCAACAGGAAACCCTAGCTTGCTTGCAAGAGGTGCAAGCCAACCTGGAAGAGGTTCGGGACGAACTCCGAGAATTTCGGGGTAACGATGGCAGTTGGTGGGCGCAGGCATCAGAAAGAATTGGATTAGCGATTCAAGCGGTTCAAGAAGGGGGTGGCAATTGGACAGATGTGTTGCTCTCTGGGTTTAGCTCCACCATTGGGGCAACATTACAAACCGGGATTCGGATTTTGCTCATTGCCTTAAACCAAGCCTACCAGTGGGGCATCGAATTATCAATGATTCTAACCGCCCTGGTTGGTCCAATGGCAATGGGAGGCACGTTACTACCGACAGGAGCCAAGCCATTACTCTCCTGGCTCAGCGGATTTTTTGCCTTGGGAATGGCTAAATTATCCCTCAATATTCTCATGGGATTAGCCGGATTGCTAATCGTAACTGCCGATGCCAATCAGCCCATGTTTTTCCTGGTTTTCATTGGTGTAACCGCTCCATTTCTTTCAGCCGGAATTGCCGCAGCTGGTGGTATGGCTGCCTTTGCGGGTTTGGCGAGGGGAGCTACGTTTATGGGCGGGATGACAGTGGGGACAACGGTGGGCGTGGCTCGGATAGTTGCTGCTCGCCAAGCTGTAGCTAGAAGTAAAAAGTAAAAACTATGCCCTTCTAGATTCCAATCCACAATCAACAATCAACAATGAACGGGTGGTTAAAAGGAGGAAATTGTGACTCAACCAATCAACAGATTAAAGAAACCGAGTGACTACAGATTTTTAAGTTTTGGAAATTCAGTCCCCAGCAGTGTGGCGGCGATGTCTATTGCTTCGGTGGCGATTAGCAGTCTAAGCTTATTACTGTTAATTGCTAATTATGGAGCCACTCACCGAGTTGCCCAAAAAGAAGTGCCAACCTTGGTGCAACTGGCAGATGGCAGCACCATAACTGTTGCGCCTTTGGGTAAAAATGATCGCACTCCGGAGGTAATTAAAAAATTTGTTTCTGATACTTTTGTTCTGCTCTTTAATTGGGACGGCGTATTACCCTCTAGCTTAAGCGAGTCCAACTCAGATCAAGCGACTCCCGCTCTCGATTCAGGAGTAGTCATTAAGGGAGGTAATAAGTCACATCAAAGCGGACGAGTCACAACAGGAGCATGGCACGCGGCATTTTCCATTACTGACGAAGGAAATTTTCGCCAAGAATTCCTGCGGGAATTGGCTCAATTAACGCCCGAAGGGGTATTCAAAAACGGGCAGGTGCGCGTTGCCCTAATTCCCCGCCATGTCTCAGAACCGCAAAAGATTGGAGAGGGGCGTTGGCAAGTTGATTTAGTCGCGACATTAGTAACCTTTGAGCGGGGTGACAACAGCGGTAAAGGAGTCCCATTTAACAAAACGATATTTTTACGAGCCGTTGATACGCCTCAAATGCCACCCCCCGAAGCCACAGAATTGGCTCGCACCATTTACCGAATGCGAAGCTCTGGTTTGGAAATCACAGGAATTGTTGATTTGGAAAGGAAAGACTTGAAATGATATCAGATAAACAACAAAGAGACGTTGAACAAACAGAAACGCCAACAGTAGCCCAATTGTTAGGCATGTCCGAACTCGATTCTGAGCCGGAAACCGTTGTTGAGGAGAATGAAAACATCTTCGAGGATGGAGAAGATGACCCAGCCGCTATTGCCACCCAACATTCCATCGCCGATATGGCTGGTAGTCGGATTGCTTTAGTTGGGGGAGCGATTGGTATTTTGGTATTTGGAGCGGGTGGGTTGTGGACTCTGATTAACAACTCAACTCGGGTAGTCGAAAACCCTGCGGCACCAGTCGAAGAGAACGTCATAGAAGCCGAAGCACCACCACAACCCGATGGCGCTTTGAAAACCGAAATAGCCCTGGCACAACAAAGAGAAGAGTTAGCCGCCTTGGGAGAACTACAGCCTCAACAGCCAGCCAATTTACCAACTCAACCCTTACCCCAACCTGAAGAAACGCCGATAGAGCCTGAACCCGTACAAACGCCTGTAGCTGTATCGATTCCCCAACGAGAGCGACCTAGACAACTTGTTTCTCAACCTCGTCCTCAACCTCGTCCTCAACCTCAACCTCGGCAAATAGCACAGCCGTTGCCAACTCCCCAACCCAAACCCGCGAGTAACCCAGGGGTTCAACCCGCCAAAAGAGCTGGGGGTGAAGAAATAGACCCTTATGAAAAATGGCTGATGCTGGCTTCAGCCGGGAGTTACGGGCAAATTCCCTATTCAGAAGCTAAGACCCCCACAACTCCTATAGCCAATGTCGAGACTACAGAGAACCAAACCATCCAAAGCGTTCCTTCCTGGGAGCCGCGTTTGCCAACCGCCCCCGTCTCAACAACGGTTTCAGCCTCAGGCTACGACTTAGAAGCCGAAGCCAGGATTCTATCAGGGACAACTGCCAACTATTTAGTCGCGGGCGAGGGGGCTAGCGCCGTGCTGGAAACCCCAATTATGTGGGCATCCTCCCAAGCAGACTCCCCGGATACTTTAATCTTCACCGCTCAGCTTCAAGAACCCTTACTCGATAATCAGGGGCAAATAGCCATCCCCGCAGGTTCCCGACTGCTGTTACAAAGGCAGAGTACTTCTGGGGAGTTGGTGCAGCTAGCCGTTAAGGCGATTGCTATAGATGGCACAGAGTATGCGGTTCCGGACGGAGCGATGAGTGTGCGCGGTCAACAGGGTCGTCCGTTAGTCGCCTCCAAGCACGAAGACATTGGAGACGAACTGTTAGGCTATGACGTGACCTTAGGTCTTGTGGGCGGTTTGGCACGAGTCGGGGAGGAACTGACCCGCCCCGAAAGCGAGGAGACCCTCGAAGACGAACGTCCCAATGGTACCATCCGAATTCGTAAGACTACAACAAAGAGCGATCGCAATTTACCTGGTGCCTTTGTTGAAGGAGCGTTCGGGGTGTTACAGGAAAGCATTGAGCAAAGAACTCAACAAGCAACCGCTGAGGCAATGGAGCGGATTAATGATAATCCCCTGTGGGTCGTCGAGCGGGGAACGGAACTTTATGTCGTGGTTGATAGTAGTTTTCAAGTGAATTAAGGGTGTGGTTCAACATGATAAAAATTAGCAGGAAACCCAGTTGGAAACAAGTCTTAAGTGCTGGACTATTGGCAACTGCTCTTACCACAGTTAGTGGTGGTTTAAGCTCTTCAGGTTTAGCGCTGGCTACTCGGCAAATCAGCAGTGATACTCAGCGGACAATAGACCTGAAAATCTGGGAAGCTCATGGAGTCAATCTTAGCTTTATAACTGTGGGAGAAACCATAAGGAAAGTGTGGTTGGATGACCCAGCGCAATTTGTGTTGAATGTAGATGGCTGTCTGGAAAATTTATCAGCGGATTCTTGTGCCGAACCGGGAGCCAGTGTGTTGCACATTCGCCGCATTAAACCAATCAATTTCCCCGGTTTACCTCGAACCCCTTCTGGAAGTGGCGCTCACTTGACGGTGATTACAGAAGCAGTCAATGGACAGCGAAAAATTTATAGTTTCCGACTATTAACTGGTACTGGACAGCCGGAATACAGCACAATTGAGATTACTCCCGCACCTTTGTCAGTTAGGAACCAAATTCTGATTGCTAGTATTCGCCAGGGACTTGAAGTAGCCCAGAAGAATCAGCAAATTTCTCCCAATGACCCTTTATGGAATCGCATAGAAACATTTTTTGGGTTGCTGAACAATGGTCAAACCGTGGAACAAGCCGCTGCTCAAGCGCAAATTTCTCTAGCCTTGGTGCGGCGATTAAATTCTCTGGGCAGTCGAGGCTCAACGATACCTGATTTTTCTATTTAGTTGGTTGAATTGATTGGATAAAATTCAGCGCTGAAAATAGCGCTGTTTTTTTGTGTCAATACTAATGGTCGTTTTTAGCTAATTCGTTTAATTGAGTTTATTTCTTTTACCTCTTTGGGTCAAAGAATAAACTATCCAGATGGTCAATGTGGATTATAAATAAACACTCTACGATTGAAATCAGATATAAATGACTGTAGAAACTGATGCTCCTGACGCGGTGATAGGGAAACAAGAAGTTTCTAACACTATCTATTGCCAATGAAACCGGGAATAGCTTAACCATGACATCCAACCCATCTAACTTGCAATTAAAAACCGTAGAATCTCCGGATTCTAATTCCAAAAGGGAGCGAGAGACTAATTTAGCCTTTCAGTGGCAGTTCTTTTTGTTCCTGGGATTAATGATTGGCTTAGTGCTGCACGGTTTTTCTACCTTCCACCCCTGGCAATATTTGAATTTAACCGGGAAAATAATAGAGGCAGCTAGCGCTAACACCCAGACCCCACAGCAGAATCCCCAAATTCCTGTATCCAACTTTAATGGCGCTCCCGTTCCGAATTGGAGCCAAATTACCTTTAGCAATCTACCCGGCATTAGCAGCAGTGGAGTGATTGAATTACCTGACGGGAAAGTACGACAATGGAGTGAAGGGCAACTTCCCAGCGAGTATTTAGAGTTGGGGGATTTTGAAGAAGCTTTCAAATTGCAGCGATTTAATCTGGCGACTATCGAGCAGTTATCCGGCATTTCCTTGGGTTCCTATTCCTTAGCCGATTTGGTACTAATGGAGTGGCAAACTGTGGCAGATTTGACAGAAGCGATTCCGAGTTTGCTGCCCTTAAACGTGGAACAAGTGCCACCTCTCTATGACTTATTCGCTCAATTTTTACCGACAGGATTTAACCCCAACATGACCGTTGCCGAAGTCTTGCAACAGTTTCCCCAAGCTGAGTTTTTGAGTATGGGAGAGCTAAATTTAGCCAACTACAACCTGTTGGATATCCCTGGAATCGACTTGGCGACGTTAGAAAACTTTCATAACTGGCAAGACACCTTAATTGGCAACGTCCCTGGATTAGACCGAGTGCCATTTGACCAGTTTCCCGTATCAGCGGCGCCTTTTGGAAGTGCAGTAGGTAAGGTGGATCTGGTACTCCAACAACCGGAAGGCGATCGCTATCGCTCAATTAGTGGTGGTGATCAAGTCGGATTCAACGTTCCTTGCGATACCGACTGCGCCCATATTGAACTAGAAGGAACCGATAAGATTCAAGGTACCCACTGGATTAGTGGCAAATTCCAGGACGTCGAGGGGGGATTTGGAGTTCTCAAAGCCCTCAACAACGGGAAGGAACCCACGGGACGCCATCCTTTTGGCAAAGCGTTCAAAGTGGTGGTTTGGGAAACCGATGCCGCCTCTGGTATTATGCAGCAGGCGATGTTTTTCCGCATCTGTAAGCGAGGAATTCCTGACCTGGGTTGTTCACCCTATTTTATCGGTCCAGTACCTTTTCTCACCTACAGGGAAATGGACTCCATCTTTTTAGGGTTTCCGCTGAATCCTCCCGGTGGCGATGGTGGTTCTCGTGCGGCTTTATCGGGTGCAGCCAGAAGTGTAACTGAAAATTCAACTCAAGCTACGTCGGCTACCCCCCCAACTTCACCCACCTTATCTAATTCGACGGCTAGTTCGGTTGAGTTGAGTGCCGTCGCTCAGGCTTTGGTCGCCGTTGATGGCATATCCGGTCAAGCTACTGGGGATTATGGGGCGGTGACGCAAACCGTTTGCGCCTCTAATTATTGCACCTCCGCCTTGGGACGGTATGGGTTATCGAGTCAGCAGCCGGAGGTTCGTGCTGCTATCCAGCAAGCGGAAGGAGGTACAGGGGTACTCTCACGCCTGGATGCTGGGGAAATAGTAAGTGAGCCAGAATTGCTGGCGGTATTCCCCCAAGCTACTCAAGATCAGGTTTTTCACGCTCAACTGCAAACCCTATTAGAGATTACCAAGGGACAAACTGATCCTACAACCGGGAGACCCTTTACAGGCGATCGCGTAATCGAACGCATGGCACAGATTTATTGGGGTGGGATAGCTGTACCGCCTGATGCTGCTATTGGTACAGCCTCATCTCTGACAGTTCAAGGTTATGGCTCTCAAGTGTTAACTCGTTACCAGCGCTATCGGGGTAGAAAGCGTCTGGAGTAACCAACGTTAGCGGTGACAAGAAGGTAGAAGGCTCCAAGGGAAGGAGCAAGATACAAGGAAATAATAACTGTTGAGGCGAACCTGATGTCAACCCTTAATTCAAACTTCACGCCTTCAATTGGAATACTTTGAATTGGTAGCGAAGCAAAATAATGATATATTCCCCATCTAAGAAGCCTAAACGACGACTTTTCTTAACAGGGTTTTTTGCCTTGAGTACCGTAATCGGTGGTGCGCTTGTTTTCCCCAGGATACTTGATAGCCATCAGCAGCAGAAGTGGCAAAGTGCCTCCCAACTTGATGCCGCCTTGCTGCAACAGGTAGTGCAGGAAAATCACTGGGAATCGGCAGAAACTGACCCGTTTTCTCAGATGGCATTTCTGACAATTCAACCATCAGGACAATCCTCACCCCTATTCGTCTTTGATTTTAATGAACCCAAGCTTTGCGGTAAAGGCGGTTGTTTGTTTGCTGTCTATCTCAGGGATTTAGATACCGGAGCTTATCAAAAAGTGCTGCGGGTACTGCTCCCTAAACCTTTTGATATCCCCCCTCGCATTTCTCTCATCGAAAGCCGAAAACACCAAGGCGTTAACTGTTTAAATATTTCCCTGGGAGTTCGGGAAAAAACCAATCCCTTTAAGAACTTGTCCTATTGCTACAACGGCAATACTTTTGTGCAAGTGAATCAAGAATTTGAGAAAAGTAAGGAGAAATCGTGAATCACTACCACAGTATGGCTCAAATCCCGACTTCAACCCCAGCGAGTTCGACTAAGTTTGAGCCTAACCATTATGTTGAACAATTGGAGCAACAACTCTTTACACCCCAAGGGGGGATGCTGGTTGCCTGTGTGCTGGGGATAGGATTGATGAATCTGCTCTCTGGGCACCAAAAGAAAGGTAAACTAGCTACCAGTTATTTTGGGGGGAGAAAGGAGTGCAATAAAGCCAAGAAAAAAGCGATCGCGCAAATAGAAAATCCCAAGTGCGATAGCGCTTCCCTCTATATTGGTCGTCCGAAACAGCCTAAAAATAAACCCAATAAACCGTATCGTTCTTCAGTCAAACCCACCCCGAAAGACAAGGGTTTATTTTACGTTCCTGACGTTCAGCGAGGGACATTGGTGTTAGGAGCGCCGGGTTCAGGGAAAACTGCTTCAGCCATTGATCCCATGCTCTATTCAGCCGTGGATCAAGGGTTTCCTATCATTATGTACGATTTCAAATATCCCTCCCAATCCAAAATGGCTGTATTTGCCAAGCGACAGGGTTACGATGTCCATGTTTTTGCACCTGGGTTGCCCGAATCAGAGGTATGTAACCCGTTAGATTTTTTAAGAGATGAGACAGACGGAGAAAGCGCCAGACAAATTGGTACAGTCATTAACAAGAACTTCAAACAGATTTCTCAAGGACAAGAAGACCCCTTCTTTGGTCCAGCCGGTGACCAATTAGTAGAAGCTATTCTCATGCTCACCAAAAGCACTCAATATCCTGACATCATGATGGCGGCTCAAATCCTCAGTTCAGAAAAGATGGTGTCGCGATTAATTGCTGCCAACATGAATCCGTGGATACGATTATCCTTTGGTCAGTTATTTTCCAGCGCCGATTCTGAGAAAACCGTTGCCGGAATTGCGGGTTCTGCCAGCCTTATGTTTACCCGGTTTATGAAAAAGAATACCCTGGGATGTTTTGTCGGAGAAACGACCCTACCCTTGGATCTCAAAGGCAAGCAAATAGTAATTTTTGGCATGGATAGAGAGCGAGAAGCGGTTAGCGCTCCCTTACTCTGTAGCGTGATGCACATGCTAATTGCCCGAAATATTGCCAAGCGCCGCCAAGACCCTTTAATCGTCTGTCTGGATGAATTTCCCACTCTCTACCTACCTCACATTGCGAAATGGCTGAACGAATCGAGAAGTGAGGGGTTTTGTGGAATACTAGGAGCGCAGGGGTTATCACAAATTGAGAAAAATTACGGCAAAGAAAACGCTAAGACGATAATCACGGGGACGAATACCAAATTTTTATTTAATTTAGGAGAATACGAGTCAGCGCATAGTTTTAGCAATTTCTTAGGAGATGAAGAGATTTCCTATAAGCAAAAATCCCGAAGTGTCAGCCAAGGGAAAACTACGCGCTCGACATCAGACCAGGATAAAACCCGTAAACTGATGGAACCCGCTCAGTTTAATAAACTCCCGCCAGGTGCTGGTGTTATTATCAGTCCCGCTTATGGGAATAACACTGAATCTTATGTACCAATCAAGCAGCAATTTAAGCTCTCAAAAGACCTAGAAGCGATTAAAGCTGATAACGAAAGGAATTGGCAAAACTTGGTCGATTGGCTGATTAAAAAAAGCACCCAGATTGTACCAACCGAACAAGATACAGAGGAGCGGAAAGCAGAAGTCGAACGACTATTTCCCATTCCTCAGTCTACCGATGACCCAGCCGCCAGTCCTGTGGGGGCGTATAGTGGGTTATTTTAGAGAACTTTTAATTTTGAATTGTTGATCATGTCAAACCATCAGCAAATAGCCGAAGATTATGCTAAACTGGCTCAACAGTTGCTAGCTGTATCACAGAGTTTATCCCAACTCGGAATTGGCGCAACGGCTGGGTTTTTTGAGTCAGCTTTGAGCCGGGATTCTCAGGAGTCCGAGGTAAAAGAGAACGATAGATTTTCACCTCGCCAGCCAGAATTCGGTTTGGGGAGGGATAGTGAAAAGCCAGAAAGCCAACTGAATTTTGTGGATAAGCTGGTCGCTGGGACTAAGGCGAAATTCACATCAATGGACGATAGAAAAGTGGCGTTAGTCGCCGCCACCCTCTTGGACAATCAGGGTCAGATGGAAATTAATCCCCTCACCCAACAGCCTGAGAAGGTGTATCGGGGAGATGGCTATGCTATTCGTCAGATTGGTGATGTCTATTCCATTAGCGATGCGACGGATAGAAGTCAGACCAAAATGAATTTCTATCTGACTGAGAATGGTCCAGCCATTTGGGGAGAAAACAAGCTTTCTTCCCCGGAAAAAGCTGAATTCTTGAGCGTCTACCGCAACCTGAAGGCGGGAAGCCAACTCGAAGGTGCTGATGTGGGAGATTTGGCTAGAAAAGTAGCGACGTTGGGAGCATTATCTCCTCAAGGTTCCCATAAAGTCTTGAGCGATTTGAAGGGGATGAAGGCGTTTGGACTAATCAACCATACCATTAACCAAATGGGTGTTGAACCCAATGAAGCCAACGTTCAGGTGATTGTTGGCGGTTATACCCTGACGCGGGAAAGGGGGGAAGATGGAACCAAAGTATCGATGCATTCAAACGATGGTCGCGGGGAATTATTATCCTATACAGCACAGCGAGGGGATAGGGGTATATCGGTGCAGCTGGATACCCTGAAACTCAATCAAGGAGATATGGCGTCGTTGAAAGAAATTGCCCAGCATTCTCAATATCTTG
Source organism: Coleofasciculus sp. (assembly GCF_046565525.1). NCBI lineage: Bacteria > Bacillati > Cyanobacteriota > Cyanophyceae > Coleofasciculales > Coleofasciculaceae > Coleofasciculus > Coleofasciculus sp. The sequence goes on from NZ_JBKHUP010000031.1 coordinate 39,813, forward strand.
CGGCTGAGTTACCCTCAAGAACGGCTGTGGCTGCACCTGTGCCTTTTATGACATCACGACCCTTAGATATTCAGCCCGATTTGTTTAAGGCGTTACAGCATTTGAAAAACCTGGATGTTAAGCGTGAAAATGAGGAAGATTACCCTGGGAAAAGACTAACTGTACTCAATAATGACCCAACAGGCAGATTTTTGCTCAACCGTATCCGTTCCCATCAAGGAAAACTGTCCGAAGCCGAGCAAATGGTGGCGTATGAATTTTGTTTGGGTTATCAGAAACAGTTGCAGCAAGCTGAGATTGATTTGCCAACCTCCTCAAGTTTGAGCCAATTTCTGACTCAGAAGAAGACTGAGTTAATTCGTCAGGATGCTAACCCCGAAGCCATCATTTCTGCGGCTAAAGTCCCAGCGTCGTCAGTTGCGCCCAAAAATGTTTATCCGTCTCCCCCAAACTCTGCAAGGGAATTGTAAACACGTTCACATTCACCCCTAAGTAAACTCAAGAGAGTCATGGCGAATCTATTAATTATTGAATCAGGCGGTAAGGTCAAAAAACTCAAATCCATTCTCGGTGCTGGCTGGACAGTCAAAGCCAGTATGGGTCATGTTCGGGAATTAGCCGATGATGGTGAAGATTCTCTAGGATTTGACTTGGACGGTTCCCATATTCACTGTCGTTACATTCCTCGCAGTTCACAAGCCAAGAAAATCCTGTCTGAATTGCGTCAAGCCGTCCGCCAAGCCGACCGAATTTACTTGGGGACTGACCCAGACCGAGAAGGGGAAACCATTGGCTGGCATTTGACCCAAGCGTTACACTTGAACAATCCCCTACGGGTTACCTATACTGAGATTACCAAAACCGCCGTAGAACGCGCGATTGCAAATCCCAAAACCCTTGACTCAAACCTTATCGCCGCCGGACGCGCCAGGGATTGTCTGGATAAATTAGTCGGATATAAGGGTAGCCAGTTAGTCTGGCGCTTGAATAACGGCTGCAAGTCCATGGGACGGGTACAGAGTGCGACGTTGCATCTTCTGGTGAAGCGAGAACAAGAGATTTTGGCATTTAAACCCCAGGATTATTGGGTCGTCTGGGTTGAGTATCAGCAGGGATTTAAAGCCCTTTACGCGGGTCGAACTCAGCCGCAAACGACGCAACGGGAGCATTCTCGGGATAAAACCAGGAATCAGCCAGATGATACGGGAGAAGAGCATCCAGTCGCTGAAGGGAAACGGGTACTCTCTCAGGAAGAAGCTGACCAATTAGTCGCCATTGCCCGTTCTCATTCCCATCATGTTATCAGTGTAGAGGGCAAGAGAGTCAACCAATCTCCCCCAGCCGCATTCACCACCTCCACCCTACAGCAAACCGCTGGTGCTAAACTCAAGCTGAATCCAGAGGTGACGATGAAAATTGCCCAAAACCTCTATGAAGCTGGGCATATTACCTATATGCGAACCGATTCAGTCGCCCTCTCTCCAGAATTTTGTACCGCCGCCAAGCAGTGGCTTTTGCACCATGACCCGGATAATGTACCCGCTAAAGTAACCGCCCATCGCTCCAAATCCGGGGCGCAAGAAGCCCACGAAGCCATCCGTCCCACCCATGTTGAACGCACACCAGAACAATTATCGGCTCAACTCACCGGGGACGAGGCGAAGCTGTATGATTTAATTTGGCATCGCGCGATCGCAACCCAATGCTGTCCAGCTCAACTGTCTAAAACTCGCATTGTCACCCAATCGGGGGACGTATTCTGGGAAGCCAGGGGACAGGTGTTAATCATACCCGGTTATACCCGCTATTGGAATAACATCGCCGCCGATTCCCAATTACCCGCACTACAGCAAGGACAATCGCTGACACTCGATAACGCGGGTGCAGATAAGAAACAAACCCAGCCACCTCCCCGTTACAGTGAACCCAAACTGGTGCAGGTGATGGAACGGTCTGGGATTGGTCGTCCCAGCACTTATGCGCCGACAATTAAGACCCTGAAAGCGCGTGATTACGTTCAGTTAAGCAAAGGGAAACTACAGCCAACCCAACTCGGGATGGAACTGGATACATTTTTAGCCCAGGTATTACCCGACCTGATTCAGCCCGAATTCACCGCCCAGATGGAATCCGATTTAGATGCAATAGCATCGGGGAAATTGGACTGGGAGCATTACTTAACAGATTGGAATCGGGATTACTTTGCCCCGGCGCTTAACTCGGCTGTTTCACAACTGAAAACTATCCTACCCCAGTCTCAACGTATCCCCAATAGTCAACGTCAAAACCGTCCTCCAACTGAACCAACCGATTATCCCTGTCCCCAATGTCAGCATCTGATGACCAAAGTATTTTCTAAGTCTCAGAAGCTCAAAGCCGACCATTTCCTCAGTTGCGATAACCGCCAAGGGGGATGTGGAACGGTAATGTTTTGGAATCCTCAAGCCGGGAATTATGAGTTACCCCATTCCCCTCGTTCTGTACCGAAACCTGACCCCTCTAAATTAACCGAGTATTCTTGTCCAAGTTGTGGGAAACCGTTGGAACTGTATGAATACCAGAAAGAGGGTCAGCCTAAAAAAATGCTACGGTGTGCCAATCCCGCTTCTCGCCACCATAAATGTAAGGATGTCGCTTATTTTTGGACAAAAAAAGGGACATTCTGGAGTCCGAAGTTTGGCGAAGTCAAAAATATACCCTTGAGCCAAGCGAAGGGTCAAAAAGCAAAAGCTACAAGAAAAGCGAACAGATAAACCCAGAATGGGAAAATGCCGAGCTAATTCCCAAGATTGAGCCTCTAGAATTCAAGCCAAGCGAAGATTATGCCGAATTTAAACGACCTCCCGGATTTATTAGTATCCGGCGAACCCGTTATTGCCTGCGAATCCCCCCACCAGGAAAAAGTAAAGTTTCTCACGTATGTTCTCCAACACTGTGCTAATCCTATGGGGGTCGATTGCTATCTTTGGAATTTGGGTCAGAGGGTATTAACTCGCGTGACTGAACGTGCAGAGACTAAATCTCTAATTTACACTCCAGTAACCGACTACCATCCCCCCGATGTTTCCACTGAGGAGATAGCCGAACAATTTCAGATTTTACAGTTCTTACAAGACTTCCCCCAAAGTGGGATTTTTATTGTAGAGAATTTGTTACCGTGGCTGAGTGGCAAACCAGCGACTTTTTCCGGCGACTCGAAGTATTTATGGTTGAGCGACTATCTCAGTTCTCAGATTTTGAACTTAGCCACCTCCTTACGAGAGTTTTCTCAAAGCACGGGTCAGGTAAAACGCTTACTCCTCCTGGGCGCAGCGGCTACGCTTTCCCCGGAACTTGAAGAGGCGATTCCGGTTGTGGTTACTCCCCTCCCTTCCGTCTTAGAAATTGGCAATCACCTGGAAAGATTTCTCCCCCGTTTAGCCTCTGACCGGGGAATTGCTATTAGTCTGAATCAGCAAGAACGAGATAGATTAAGTCGGGCGGCGGCGGGGTTAACTTTATCGGAAATTGAGTCTGGCTTAAGACTGATTGCTACTCAACAAGGCAGCTTGACTCGTCACAGTTCCACTTTGATGAGGGATTACAAAATCGCTAAATTAAAGCGATTCAACATTCAGTTTGTGGCTGAACCCGATGTCGAGTTAGGGGGATTAGATTTACTCCAAGAAGAGTTTACTAAATTTGCCCGACTCTTAGAACCCGAAGCCCAAAAGTATAACCTGTCAATTCCCAAAGGAGTGATAATGGTGGGACCTCCCGGTACAGGAAAAAGCTATGGGGCGAGGCGTTGCGCTTCACGGATGGGTGTGCCTTTAATTTTGGCAGATTGGGGGGCGTTGATTGGTATTACGCCGGCTGAAAGTGAAGCCAATCTCAGGCGGTTACTAATGCTGGCTGAAAGCTGCGCTCCGGTAGTGTTGTACTTTGATGATATGGATAAAGGGTTAGCGGGGTTTGACTCGAATGCGGATGGGGGTGTGGCTCGTCGATTAACTGGAAAGTTGTTAACGTGGATGAATGATAGAACGGCGCCTGTATTGGTTTTGGCGAGTGTTAATAGGTTAAACTATTTACCACCTGAGTTGACGAGAGCCGGACGGTTTGATTATTTGTATTTTGTGGATTTGCCCAATGCTGGAGAGCGGAAAGATGTATTTGTCAAGCATTTAGCTAAATATGATTCCCGGTTTGTCGCCGGAGATGCTTATAGTTTTGAGCAGTGGATGAGTGTTTTGAAACGAACCCACAAATGCTCGAATTCTGAAGTTGCCACTATTGTTTCCAAGGCAGCAACTAAGGCATATTGTGAGGGTCATCCTGGTCGGATTGATGTAGCAGATTTGTTATCCGAGCGGTCTACAATTAACCCATTGGCGTTACGGGATGCGGAGCGGATTACGGCGATGCGTCGCAACGCGCAACGGGTATCGTTACCTGCGTCTTCGCCGGATAGCTCGGTCTATGCTCAACCTCAGGTGGATGATATTTATTAGTGACAATGATTGGCATTATTGACCTTTTTTGAATTCAAAATTCAAAATTCAAAGTTCAAAATGAAGAAAATTAAGCAGAATTTAACCATTTTTAATTCTGGGTACAAGCCCCCATTAATTGCAATGAGTGAATGCGTGAATTCCGCGTAGCGGTACTAGAGTTTCAGTTTGGAGTTAGTAACTTTCATGAACCCGAGTTGGATGATTGAGAATCCTTTGAGGAAGCACTTTGCTGAATGGCATTGAGGAGAGCTTGTTTGTTCAGTTCATAGTTGGGAGTTTTGACGTTGGCTTCTTTGCTACCAGGTGCTTTTTTCTCTGAATTATCGGGCAGAAGTTCCAATTGCGCCTCTTCAAGTTCAGGGTGTTGTTCACACCAACTTGAAATTGCGGCTGATAGCTCTTCAATATCATCTGGCACAGGAGCCAATAGCTGTTCTAATTCAGCCAAGTATCCTGATGAAAATAGCGAATATTGCTCGGTCAATAATTCGATAAAAGCATCGATATTTTGCTCAGGGAATGACAAAAAGCCTCGCCTAAATTTATTTACTGTTTTTTGGACAATTTCCAGAGGTAAATCTAGGGCGTGGGCAATTTGCTCTAAATCCAACCCCATTGGCAGCAGTCTGGGGATAGTTTCTAATTTCATTTCTAGGAGAGTGTCCTGATAAAATCGGGTTTGTTTAATTTCGCTTAATCCCAACATAGCGGCTATCTCCTCGCGGCTTTTTTTCGGTAGTTTGTAGACAATAATGGTTTCAATCAGATTGATGAGTTCACGTTGAAGCGTTTCATCGGTTAGCTGTTGCTGTGCTTGTTCGATTAACTGTCTTGCCAGTTGTCCGGCTGTCTCTTCCGGCTCAATTACAAGCTTAACAACTTCTACCCCTAATGAGCGTTCTGTGGCTTCCTCTAACTCATCCAGGTAAATCCATCTCACCCAGTTGAGGGCTAAGAGTTCATTAAACTGGGAAGTTGACTCTCGTTCAATGCTGCGGTTGGGATAGATGACGACAACTTGCCAAGGATGGGGTGGCTGGTATTGTCTTAAAAAGATGAAGAGTTCGGAAAATATGTGGTAGTATAAGGAATTATCTGGCTGGAACTGAACTTCAACGAGGTAGAAAGGTTTGTCGGGTTCGCTGGTTTTGGGTAAGAATAAACCGTCTAGGCGAAAGGCTAATTGTTTGACTTCGCGGGAGGTAAATTCATAGCTAGCGGCTTCTTCTGGAGGACGGTTAATAAGCTCAAATAAGATACTGGGGAATGTCCGAAATAGGTTATAAAAGATACTATCAGTTTTCACTAACTCTTTTTCATCGCCTAATAGCATTAATAAATGGTTCGTGGCTTATTTTATAAGGGTTTTTGTTTTACATCTCAAATGAAAATGTTATATGAGTTAAAGTGCCAAGACTACTCTTCTTTTACCAGTGATTTAGAACGGCTATATGGCTAAACAAATTTTCAAGCTAAAGCGCTTACTTTTAGACTATGCTTCTCGCTGTATAGCGCTTTTTACTATCGTTTTGTACTTATTTAGTCAAGTTGCGAATGCTCAGCCGCCAACTACCAATTTCTCTTCCAAGCTAGAAAAATTATCAGTAAGTTCTCAAGATCAAATTCTTACAGATTATCAAGAGATTATCAAAATTGCTCAATCTAAAAATGACCTAAGAACGGAAGTTGATGCCCTCTATAATGTAAGCAATATCTATAAAAACTTAGGCGAATACTCGAAAGCCATCGATTTTTATAATCAAACCATCAAGTTAGTTCGCTTCAATAAAGAAGATTCTGAAAGATTGAATAGTGGAACTCAACAATGTGAGACATTTACACGAGAAAGTGAAACTATTAACTATTGCCCTCAGATAGAACCAATAGAAAAGTATTTAATTGAAATTAATATACTCCTAAATTTAAGTGACACTTATCGCGTTCTTGGAGAATATCAACAAGCCCTCACCTTAAATCATCAAGGATTATCTTTAATAAAGACTATTGAAGTTCAGAGCAAGGACAATTCTAACCAAGGAAATTTAGTTTTATTGAAAGCTATTACAACTCTGTATAAAAGCCTTATATATTTCGATTTAGGAGAAAAAGAAATAGCCCAAGACTGCGTTAATGAAGCACAAAATATTATGAATAATTTACTAAAAGAATTTTGGGAAGAAGAAAACTCAGAATCAGAAGAAGATTATGTTTCACAAAAAGTGTCAAGTCTTTTTAGTACCTCAAGTCTCTTTAGTCGTTTTTTGACTCTCATTGTCAATCCTGATGATAAACAACTATTAACCAGTCTGGTAGATCAGTGGTGGCAAATCTTACAAACTATCGAAAAACCGCAGTTTGATGATAGTCCAGCACAATTTCAGCAGATAGAAAATGTTTTCTTTGAGATGATATTTAACTTAAACTTATATATTATTGGCAACAATTATAATCAATTGGGTGAGAAACAGAAGGCACTTGAAATTTACCATAAAGTATTAAAAACATTGAAATCCCTCAAAATATCTGAAATTGAACCTGAGTTAGAAGAGCAAGTTAAAGATATTAATGAGATTAAGGAGATGTTGAACATATTCACTAGCCAGATAAAAATTCTAGTTTTGAAGGATATGGGTGAAATATTTGCTGAATTTGGTAAAAAACAAGAAGCCCTGGATGCTTATAAACAAGCTTTAAAATTACTAAAAATTACAGGAGAAAGAAGTACCCAGGCTTTTATCTTTGATGCCATGGGTAAAGTTTATCATAGTCTTGAGAAATATAAATTAGCTTTGGATAGTTATAATCAAGCGCTAAAGATATGGGCTGAACTAGGCAATCAGTTAGCCGAAGCAAATACTCGTTTGGAAATAGCAATTGTTGAGCGCGATCGCAACCATCTTGATCGAGCAAAAACTCAAATTGAAACTGCGATTGAGTTGATTGAGCGTGAACCTCCTCCCAGAGATACTGACTTTTCTCAAGCCTCTGGGGATGAACAGCGCAAATTCCAATACTACATCAGTCTTGCTTCTTACTTTTCTGCCAAACAGCATTACTACGAATTTTATGTGGATTTGCTGATGCGATTGCACGAGCAATTTCCGTCAGATGGGTATATGGTGCAAGCATTTCAAGCCAATGAACAATCAAAAAATCGCAGCTTGTTAGCAATTCTGAATCGACGCGATCGCTACGTTTCAAACGCTAGAATTCCTAGCTCCTCCGATATCCGATACACAGAACTAGCGCGTGTTCCTCGTTTGTCCACCATTCAACAACAAGTACTGGATGATGAAAGTGTGCTATTGGAGTACGCCCTCGGTGAAGAACACAGCTACTTGTGGGTAGTGAGCAAGACCGAAATTTATAGCTACGAACTTCCTAAACGTGCAGAAATTGAAGCGACTGCTCGGAAGTTTTATGACTTTATGACTGTACCCAGTTTGAGAATTAGGACGAACAAAGCAGGAAAAGCAGGTAAAGAACTAAGCCAAATGCTCTTGGGACAGGTTGCTAGTCAATTGGGTAACAAGCGTTTGCTGATTGTAGGGGATGGAATTTTGCAGTATATACCTTTCGCTGCTCTCCCAGGTTTCAATTCCGACTCCACCGAACCACTGTTAGTCAGTCATGAGATCGTAACGCTTCCCTCAGCCTCGACTTTTGCCGTACTCAGGAATGACAGCAAAAATAGCCCATCACCCACCCAAACACTTGCTATTTTGGCAGATCCAGTTTTTGGTCACGAAGATGAACGGCTCAGAGGTATGCCTACTCAACCAAGTTCGCAGCTCAAACAACGTCCATTAGTCGGTGATCATCAACCTTCAGCATCTCAGTTTGCAGAACAGCTTTTTCCAAGGTTGCCTAGCACTCGGAACGAGGCTGACCAGATAGCATCTCTTGTACCCCCAGCCAACCAAATTCAAAAATTTGGTTTTGCAGCTAGTCGGCAAGCTGTGCTTGACTTGGAGTTGAGCCAGTACAGCATGATTCATTTTGCAACTCATGGCATTCTGGATGCTGAGAAACCAGAACGCTCAGGTATGCTTCTATCAGTTGTCAATGAGCAAGATGAACTCCAAAGAAGTTTGCTATCGACACCTGATGTCTTCAACTTACAGTTATCCGCCGATCTTGTAGTCTTAAGTGGCTGTCGTACAGGTTTAGGTAAGCAGATTAAAGGAGAGGGACTCATTGGTTTAACGGGTGGTTTGATGTATGCAGGAGCAGAACGAGTCGTTGTTAGTCTATGGAGTGTAGATGATCAAGCGACAGCAGCGTTCATGAGCCAGTTTTATCAAGGTGTCTTAAAACAGAATCTCCCACCCGCAAAAGCATTACGAGAGGCTCAACTCGCGATTTTGAAACAACCACGTTGGCAAAATCCTTACTACTGGGCCGCCTTCACACTTCAAGGTGAGTGGCAGTAGGAAATTGGAAAGATTAAAACAGGGAGGCTAGTTAGCCATTATTACAATCAAGTTCAGCACTAGCTTAAAAGAGTGGAATTCATGGCACGACAAAAAATAATTCGGTCTAACTTAACTGTAAAATTATTGATCATCGGTGCATCAATTATTATAATGTTTATTATTTTTTTTGCTGAAACAAAACAAATTTTAGCTAATGATTATTTTTATGAAGTGTTGGTAAGAGAAGATAATATTTCAACATCTACTGAAGAAATATCAGGTGAGCAATTTAGCATCAATGATAGTGACTTGCTGGCAAATATACACAATGAGCGGTTAAATATTGATGGGTTAGATATTGATGTTAGTAGGTACGTTTATCTTGAAATTAGTGAGCGAGGTTGCGATGTTGCATCTGGCTTAGCCATCTCTGCTGGTAGTGCCTTTTATATCGGTTCCTTTTATTCTGTCTCCCTCCCCAATACTCCAGCCAACACTATTACAATTTCCGTAAACACACCAACTCGTGGAAGACAAACTGTGAAGCTGGAAAGTGAAGAAGGTGCAACGCCAGAATCACAAAAAACTTGTGATAAAGTGATTAATAGCACAATAGAAATACATAATAAGCTAAATATTACTATCCTAAAAGTACATCAACCCGTACAAGAGTCAGAGCTTGAGCTAACTATTCAAAATACATGGAATACGTTTAATCAGCAATATTAAACTAGAAAAATAATTCAGTGATATTTTGTAAATATAAAAAATAGCATTAAAATAGCAACAAGGTTTAGATAAAATTATGTATAAACTGTATAGACTGACAGGAAAAATATTTATTGGCACTGTGTTTTTTATTGTTACATTTACGGCTTTTCCTACAGCTATTAAACCCATTTCAGCTAATGATTTTTTTCCCAAAGTATTAGTAAGAGAAGATACTCCTTCAACGCCTACTGAAGAAATATCGGATGGGCAATTCAGCACCAATGCCAGTGACTTGGACTTGCTAGCCAATCCACATAATGAGCAGTCGAATATTGATTTTAGTAGGTACGTTAATATTGAAATTAGTGAGCGAGGTTGTGATGTAGTATTCTATGTTGCTCGTTATTCTGCTAGTTTTTATTATTCTAGCTTCTACCCTAATGCTCCGGCTTTTACTATGACAATGTTTGTAACTACACCAACTGGTGAAAGACAAACTGTCAAGCTGGAAAGTGCAGAAAGTGCAGTGCCAGAATCACAAAAAGTTTGTAATGAAACGATCAATGTAACAAGAAAAAGAGATAGTTGGCTGCATATACAGATACCTAAACCAGTACAACAATCAGAGCTTGAACTAACCATTCAAAACTCCTGGGATATTTTGAAACAACAAGATTAATCCCTAAAAATGATTCAGTGATAATTTGCCAATATCAACAAAAATATAACACTGAGATTGCAACAGCGTTAGATCCAAAATTATGTTTAAACTGAAAGTAAAAGTTTTTACTGCTCCTGTAAGTTTTGTGATTACATTGACTGCTTTTCCTACAGTTAGCAAACCCATTTCAGCCAATGATTCTTTTCCCAGAGTGTTAGTAAGAGAAGATACTCCTTCAACACCTCCTGAAGAAGTGTTTACTGGGCAATTCAGTACCAATGCCAGTGACTTGCTAGCTAATCCCCACAATGAGCGGTTAAATATTGAGTTTAGTAGGTACGTTAATATTGAAATTGGTGAGCGAAGTTGCGATGTAGTATCCTACTTGGCTAGTTCTTTTGATAGTTTTCGTTCTTCTAGTAGTGCATTTGATTCTGTATTCCTCCCCAATACTCCAGCCAGCACTATTACAATTTCCGTAACCACACCAACTCGTGGAAGACAAACTGTAAAGCTGGAAAGTGAAGAAAGTATAGATCCAGAATTCCAAAAACTTTGTTATGGAAGGATAAATATAGCAAGAGAAGTAGATAGTGAGCTACATATTCAGATACATAAACCCGTACAGCAATCAGAGCTTGAACTAACCATTCAAAACGCCTGGGATATGTTGAACTGACAAGATTAATCCATAACTGGCTCTGGAAGAAGGTAGATTGTCCACCCTTGTGAAGAAGTCTCAGGAAGTCCAAGAGTTTGTTGTAAGCTCATCCAATCGCTTTTAATGTCTTCATCTTGTGGGTTGTTTTTTCGTAAGGTAGCGATCGCTGCCAAAGCTTCATACCATAAACCCGCTTCAGCATAGATAGAAACCTGCTCCCTAGGGGGTGCTGCCATTAACTGGGTGTTTAACGTTGAACTTTCAGGAACTCGCTCAACCCAACCATTGACGGTTGCATCACCTGACCGATTTAAAGGATTGCAAATCACTGAAAAAACCCAGCGGTATTTTTTACCTTCCTTAAGCGGGGGAACTGTTGCTGGAAGTTGCAAACTCACGATACCTGCCTGTTGTGTAAGAGGAAACGTTGCAGAATACACGTCATCTTCGTTTTCATCAATGAGAACAAACTCTGCATTCCGGCGAGAGATAGGCAGGTAAGGAATGTAGAACCAAAATGTTGGTCGCTCAGAAATTGTCTGTTCAAAAAATGGGACTCCATCCACATCAAAAGGAACTAGCGCAGTCAGAGGGTCTGACACATTAGGGCAGCGATCGCGTCGAGATCCACCTCTTTGACGACCACTGGCAACTCCTCTAGGGCGCGTTCCCACAAAAAAGCGTCTAATCTTTGCGATCAAGCTAGATTGCTCTCTGGCATAGGCTTCAGGAAGTATTAACAAGGGAAAAGCACTAGCCAATATCACAACAGTGGTGCAACAGAAAAGGGCAATACCTGGGGTTAACTTGCTCCAGCTCATGATTTAGTCATTGGATCAGAAATTTTCCGATAGGGACGGTATATCATGTAAAGGACTGTTCCGCCTGTCAAAAACAGACTCATCGCTGACGGGACTAGAGGCACCCAAAGGCTCCCCCATGTTAGAAGACACAAGCAAGTTACGTATAAGACTAAGAAGGTAGCCCCTCCTGCAATTCCTATCATGCGCCAAGAGAAACGGAGATAGTAGGCAAGCCCAGCACCGACTAAAGACCAGCAACCAATCCACAAGAATTCGATACCCGGTAACCAAACCTTTAAAAGCAATCGCTCACCCTTCGCAAAACTCAAAATTTGACTGATCATGTGAGCTTGGACAAATACGCCTGACATCGTGCCATAGGGGGTGAACCAGTCATCGCTAATGGCAACCTTAGCCGTGATTCCAATCAGAACAATTTTGTCCCGGACATCTTGCTCAGAAAGACGGTCGTTGAGAACGTCTTCTAATGATACGTGTTTGGCGATCGCTTTAAGGTTTTCCCCCGTGGCGCGATAATTGAGTAGCACCTGATAACCAGAAGCATCGACATCCTGATAGCCCCCTGTGAAAGGTTGAAGCTGCTTAAAAATAGCATTACCAATCTGTAAATCTTTTTGTGATTCAAAGGGATCTTTATACTCATACTTGTTGCTCTGGCTGCCTTCTAGCTCTAAATAGCGCCGTGCTAGGGCTAGGCTAAACGACTGCCTTGTCGCACACTTAGCACCCTCAACATCCTCAGCACCCGACACCTTTTCCTGAGCCATAAGAAATCGGCGGACGACTTGATCGCTATCTGGGATAAAATCGCTAAAACCGAAACGTTCTTCTTGTACGACCTCATCTGGCGGATCAATTCCTGCCGCAACAACTCGCTCCCGATCATCCGTTTCAGGTACCTTACAGACTGCGAAAAAGCGTTCATTGCTAAAACGAGCTACCAAATTTGGTTCGTCAGCAGCAGTTTCAAAGTCACGATACAAATCCAACCCAATCAAGCGAGGTTGATGTTGCTCTAATTTCTTTAAAAGGCGGTTGAGCGAGGCATCTTTTAGAGTACCTTGTCCTTGCTCTTTCCGATCTAGATTCCACTTGGCAATAACATATTCAAGAAATTCTTTATCTTCTGCGGATAAATTGGGGTCAGTGTGGCTTAGGTATTCCAAAAATACAATTAATCCTAGCCTTTTCGGCTCACTTTCCGAATGCTTCACTGCAATATAAACCTCTGAAAGTTTAGCGCAAAGACTAACAACGAACTGGAAAGAAGTCGCATCTAAAGGAAGTAATGCAGAGTATTTTCCTAACCCACAGTTATTCAACACAGCACTACGGAGGTCGGCATCAGCCGTTCGGAGCAGCGTTCTATTGGTTAAAATTTGATAGAGTTGATCTTGTTTCTGTGAGTTAAGAAATTCCATAGTCAGTTATTCAGATCCCCATACTGATTGACTTTCAGATAGGTAGCGATCACAAGAGCGATTTACCTCACTCTCTGCTGCACTAGGCGGAGCATACATCAACATCAATCCCTTTTAAACCACCTGATTGACAACACAGCGCTCACATAACCAGATTTAGAGAAGAAAGGTCAGATGAACCAAAGTGGATGCTCGAAGCAATATTCCAGTTTTCTAAGGATTTGACTAACCAGGCTATGCTGTCTATAGTTACTGACTCGTAGTGATTAAACAAAATAGAAAATCGCTTTTCCAAGTCAGGTTTAACTTTACGACACAACAACACAATTTTGAGGAACAATACTGTTGTCATGGTTGCCCCTAAGTTCGTGATCAGATCGACGAAAATAAAGTGGTGAGGTCGCTGAGGACTTTCCACCACTAAGAAGTTCAACAACTGGCTACAAGTTCGTAAAATCAAGAATTCAGTGGGCTTTTGAGAATCGCTATGAGGTAGGGTATTTTTGAGATAAGCCTGCAATCGTTCATTAAACTTTTGTTTACCATAGCCTGAATCAATAGAAGCTGTCAGGTACTCATACAAATCTTCCTTAAATTCTTTGTAGGAAGATATCTGACTAGTGTGGGTGAGGAAGCTTTGGGCAACATCCTGATAGGTGTAAGAACCTTCTACTTTGCCAACGAACTGCTTGAGGGCAGCACCCAACTCATGATCACTCAACAGTGTGGGATTTTTTATCGGCTGGATTATTCTTTCCGGTGTTTCTTCCAACGGCGTATGCATCGCTTGAGCGCGTTGCACTTGAAATGTTATGTACTGAGATAAATCCTGTTCAAAGCGCTGCTGATTCCGCGCTTGAATTTGCAGAACAGTCTGCTGCTGCTTGTAACTGCTATCCTCACTCAGGAGGCAATGTTCGTAAAGGTAGGGATATCGATAAATCAAAGTCGATAACGGTTTGTCTATCATCATACTATCCCTTTCACTATAGAGAAGCTGTGCTAAGACTCGCGAACTATTGAGCAAAGATTTATATTCTCTTGGCTTATTGGTTCGCTCTAGTGGTTCCACTAATATTTCTAGTGCCGTAACAATTTGGATTTGTTCGGGTATATTGAGCAGGTAATTTTCTTCAGACAAACTTGACTTCAGCAAGTTTGTCAGATCCTCAACAACCTGATCGGGAGCCATGTAAGCTTGGGCAACCCACAATTGAATGCGAGTCAATTCTGAACGCTGTTCCCAGCCAGACTGATGAACCAGGTAAACCTGTAAAAATTTGGCTAATTCAAATGGGCGCTCAAAACCGCACTGATTTTCCAATTCCACCAGCAATACTTCTCGCACCGATGGCTCAACTTCAAACAAACCATCATCAATAGGGCGGCATAGGGATGAGAGGAGAAAATCAACTTCAGCGACCCAAGAAATTTGTTCCTCATCCAGAAAATTGACGTGGATTAAATTAAGGAGTTCTGGGGTCAGAATTAGCGGCAAAGCAGCATGACAAGCCAACAGCAAATGCTTAGAACCAAACCGTCGTTCAAACGCCAATAATTCTCGCACTGCTAACTCAGAAGAAAGCCATTGTTCCCGAACTAGACTAGGAATAGCAATGAGGGTTTCAATTTTATTAAAAATATTAGATTTAGAACTCAGAGTAGTATTTGTCATTATTAGAGTTAAACTTCCTCCATTATTTCTGTAGTCTATATTTTGTAAAAATCTAATGAAAATGTCTTGTATTACTCATCTAAATTGATTCTTGGAGGAAAGGGATGCCCCCGCAAAATATTCACTGCATCGTTCAACCCTTCTCGCTCTAAGGGAAACATCGGCACCATGCAGGCGATATCTTCTGCTGTTGTTGCTTTCCACCGATTTTGAGGCATGGGATTAAGCCAAGTGTAGAGGTAGGTGTAAGCGCTGAGGGTTTTGAGAAAGGCTTTGGTTTCTACCACTCGTATTCGATCATAGTAGCCACGAGCCGCCCCCGCATCGCTAATAATTAGCACACTATTGCCCTTGGCTTGCTCATCCAAAACGGCTTCCAGAGGCACGGCAGCAGTCAAGCTAGAGCGTTGATAGAGTAACCCTTCTGGGCAATCGTGAAAATAGTAAAGGCTGGTCTTACCGAGTAGTCCTCCTCGTAAAATACTCTCAAGTGCTGCTTCAATCAGTGGAGCAAAGGGAGCCATTGAACCCTGTTGGTCTACTAATACCACCAATCGGGCTTGGTTTCGACGGCGAGGCTGCAACAATGGACGTAGCAATAAGCCAGAGCGACATATACTGTTAATCGTGGCTTCTACATTTAACTCTTCTGGGACACCTACTCGTTGAGGACGGCGCAGTTGCCGCCATACCTCTGCCATATCTCGTGGACTAATTGGTAGACGTGGCGTTAATTGATAGTAATAGGGTTTCTCGGTTAGCTCAGTGTTCAACTCAAATGACTGACCCACAGACCTAGAAGGTAATGTTACCCTCACCTGTTGTGGTTCTAGCTCTTCCTCTGGCTCTGGTTCTGGTTGGGATTGAGGTTCAGGCTGATTAGGGGCTGACTGATGCCGAGCAGTTGAAGGTGTAGAAGGAGGCTTAGATGGAGGAGTGGGTTCAGGTGTGGAGATAGTTTGCAATTGGGGTTCTACCAACTCTGCAAAAGCCAGATCGAACAGCTCTTGGTCTTCCCGTGATTTTGCCCAGAGCAAGCGACACAATCCTTTGAAGCTGGCAGCATCTTCCAGCCCTACCCCCGCTTGAATTGTCTCAATTGCCTCAAGATAATCCGATACCCCTAGAGGCACACCCTGCCTGCGTAACCGCTCAAAGACTTGAAACAGTGATGAATCTAGCTCAGCCATTCTGCGTTCTTAGCTGGTTGAGGGCTTCGCGATCGCTCTGAGTTTTCACCAGAGTCTCCAGATGAGGCAGATTCACCGGATGGGTGCTTTCTAGTTCTTTCGCTGTCAGCTTTTTAGCCTGCTGCTCTCGTTCCAAAATCGCCACCCAATCCAAAAATTCACTGGTTCCGGGTATTTTACGCCAACTCTTCAATTCCCGGAGTTGCCAGAACTTTTTGAGAGCTGCTTCAAACAAGGGAGTAAGCTTGGGTTGAAAATGGCTTTTGAGAATCTGCTTCAGGGTTTCTTGATTGGGAAACTCAATATAGTAAAACAGGCAACGGCGCAGAAAGGGTTTCGGCAGTTCTTTCTCTCGATTACTGGTGACGATGATTAGAGGCAAAAATTCTCTTCGTTCCTGTCGTTTTTTGCCATTCAAGGCATCAAACTTCATCTCCGACACTTCTTTCACTTGGAATTGCAGCCGATCTAGTTCCAGCAGCAAGTCATTGGGAAAATCGATATCCGCTTTATCTATTTCATCAATCAGTACCACCGAGGGGATATCTTTTTGAGATTGCGCGATCGCATTCCCCAACTCTCCCAAAGTGACATACTCCTGGCGCGATCGAGCTTTAGTCGAATTATCCGCTACTTTTCCCTCTTGAATGTCATATAGACGCCCCAAGGCATCATAGTCATAGAGTAAATCCTGCGCCCGACTGGTAGAGCGAATGTAGCAGGTATGGAGCGGATAACCCAGTTCATAAGCCACTGCATAAGCCAGTCGAGTTTTACCACACCCAGGATCGCCTTCCAGCAATAAGGGACGACGTAGGTACAGAGCAGCGTTGACTGCATCAGTTAGGGATTTAGAGGCGATGTAAGGTTCTGGCTCTTGCCATGCATCGGGGAGTGGTTCATAGCGACACACTCCCTTGCCTGTGTACAATCGTTTTGCTAAGTCATCCATAGAGCCTAGTGCCTCCTTGTAGCTCCTGAACGATCTGGTTTATTTCTTGATAAGTCCCTATTAAGTCCCCGTTCCCACACTGTTTTTCCAGCCTGTCGAGATAAGATTCAATCAGATTTTCCTCAATTCCTTCCATTCTGAGCTGACTGCGAAACCAAGGCAATAAATCACACAGTTCAAACTTTTTGGGACTTGGCAAGGCAGTAAATCCAGTCAATCCAGTCAGAGGACGTTTGCCGACATTAGCCCAAACGATAACAAAACAACGGCTCTGATTTTTCAAGCAGGGTGAGACAGAAAAAGTTATATCTGCCCAAAATGCTTCAGCTAAGGATTTCATGATTTTCTCTGGAATATCGTAATTCCAGATAATCAGGACAATATCAGTGTTACATTGAGTATTAAATAAATCGGTGAAGTCCTCAAATTTGTATTTATTGAGAAATTCACGCTCTATGTCAGTTGAGGTTAAAATGCTTTTTCGGTAGAGTCGGATTTCCAACCGTTCATTCTGACGCTCTGTTTTTTGTCTCAACTCCCGCCGCAGCCGCTCGATGATATACTGCTCCAGAATTGTGTCATGACCTCCAACAGCAAAGACAAAGGCTCCCTCATATCCCACTTGTTGCCTGAATTTTGCCATCTGAGCTTCTAGGTCATAGTTGATTATTACACCTCTGTCTACTTTGGTGGGTTGTTGAACTGGAGCCACTGTGGGAGATTCTTTACGTCCTTGAGCCAGCAGGCTAGCGATTTGATTTCGTTGCGTTTTCTGAGGGCTAGAGGTTTGCTGTTGCTCCCATTTTGTAATAACGTGGTTGATAAAATTCTTCTCTTCTGAAGATGAAATTATATCGAGCTGACTGAGATGTTCTAAAAAAACGATTAATCCTAATCTTTGTGCTGCATCAACAGTGATATGAATTTCTGAAAGTTTTTGGCAAAGGATAATGACAAACTGTAATGGGGGTTTATCTAAGGGAATCAAACTACAGTACTTTCCCAAGCCACAGTTGGTTAGCAAAGCATTGCGAAAGTCTACATCAGACGTTTGCAGGAGTGTGTTATTAATGAGGATTTTCTGTAGGTCGCTAATCTCTTGATAAGTTAAAAAATTCACCATAACTTGCCTTAGCTGAGTGAAATCTCATTCCCACCGTGGAGGTCATCAATCAACTGTTTTGCCTTTTGCCGGATCTCGTCAAACAATTCAATTTTATAGAGACGAGTACCAGCGGCAGAGTTGAATGCATTTAGAATATTTATATCTTCCTCAGTAAAGCTAGCTTGAAAGCACTCTGGTGCGTTAGGCCAGTCCTTAGGGTCATATTTTGGAAAACTACCAGGTCTCCTTTTATTAACTAATTGGATTACGCCAAC
The DNA here is from genome assembly GCF_046565525.1 of Coleofasciculus sp. Lineage (NCBI taxonomy): Bacteria > Bacillati > Cyanobacteriota > Cyanophyceae > Coleofasciculales > Coleofasciculaceae > Coleofasciculus > Coleofasciculus sp. The sequence continues at coordinate 58,199 of NZ_JBKHUP010000031.1, forward strand.
TAAGTCGCTATCAGAATTTCGTATTGGCATACATATTAAGCTACAAGTGCGATAACCATTTTTTTGATCGAACTCTCTAGAAGTCTGAGAAGCCGGCTCATCATAGAGATCAAAAGGAATATTGAGAAACTCACAGGTTTCTGCCGCCTTGCCAACATAACCTTTGCCTAACGGGACTGTTTGTCTCGTTTGGTTGCCATTTTTGTCGGGAATTTCTGCCCATAATTCATTGGATTCACGGTTAAGAATCCACAGCGTACCTCTGTCAGCATTCACCAATTTCTTAGCGGCATCTCTAACCTGTGTAAATACTACATTATTTGAATCCGATTGACTATAAATGACCAAACGTATGGCTTCTTGAAGTTTTGATTCTCTCTGTTGTCTACGGGTTGCTGCATGGAGGTCGCGGAAGCCTTCTATAAAGTTTAATATAATAGGATAATAATCGTCAAAAATTTTTGGGTCTGTTTCACTAAAACCTCTATTATCAATTCTTTCTGAGAGATTATGCGGCCGATGACGATAACGTGCAAATTTCAGTTTATTAATAAATTCCACCACAGCCAATAGTTTTTTTTGCTTATTAACCAACGGTATAGCTAATATATTATAAGTATGATATCCAGTTTCTTTGTCTTTTTCTTTTGCTACATCAGAACGAGGATCGTTGTAAGTGTCTTTTACGTTAACTATTTTTTGAGTCTTGGCGACCTCACCAACTATCCCTTTACCAACAGGGACTCTAATTTCTAGAGGGGTTTCCTGCTCATCCTTAATAATTGACCAAAATTCCTGTTTCTCTTGATCTAATAAAAAAATTGTTGCCCGGTCAGCATACAATCTATCTCGCACAATTTCCGTAATATCATCTAACATTTTATAAAGCTTGTCGTCCTCTTTCTCTACTGAAGATTTCCTAGTTTCTAAGATAGCAGTGGCAATATGATTATTGAGTTCTTGCATCCGCTTTTCATCCTCTTGAGTGAAGCTATCTTGAAAACACTCTGGAGGATTTTTCTCTAAATCTTCTTGAGGTTCATACTTAACAGGAACTCCAGGTTTCATTTTATTGATTAACTGTAGTACACCAATTAATTCTTGATCAAGACTTAAAATTGGCATGCACATCAAACTACAGGTGCGGTAACCAGTCTCTCGATCAGTCTCTTTAGACTTTCCTGAACCTGGATCGTCATAAATATCAAAAGGAATGTTAATAAACTGATGAGTTTCTGCGGCTTTGCCAACGTAACCCTCTCCTACAGGTACTAACTTTTCCTGTAAAGATTCATTTTTTGAGGGAAAGGTTGCCCATAATTCTGTGGTTTGGCGATTTATCAGCCATAAAGTAGTGCGATCTGCACCCATAAATTCTCTTGCAACTCTCATTACCATTTGACGAGTTTCTTCCAAGTCATGACACTTTTGACTCAGATTTTGCATGGCTTGCGTAAACCGGATAACTTCTTGAAATTTCTGAGTTATTTTATAAAAACCTTGGAATTCCTTCAGAATTGGTCGAATTTTGGTAGCAAATTGGGTAAGCCGTTCTTCATCCTTTTCTGTAAAACCATATTCATCAATTCTTTTGGCAAAACGAACTCCGGAATTATCCAGATATTTTAGTTTATTAACTAACTGAATAACAGCAACTAGATCTTTCTGTTTACTATCCAATAAAGGATAAGTCAAAAGATTGTAGGTTAGATAACCCGTCCTTTTGTATTGCTTTTTAGTTTCAGAAGAGCTATCACACTCAACACGATCGCTCCTCTTAGCCTTCTTATCTTTTGCAACTTTGCCTGCAAACCCTTCACCTAGTCGAACTTGAATTTCTAAAGATTTACTTCCATCCGCAATGATTGATGATAGTTTTTCACTTTCATTCAAAAAATAAATTGTGATACGATCAGCAAAAAATAATTTTTTTATTTTAGATGTAATATGTTCTAGAGCTGTATAAATAATGTCCTTGAAGCCCAAATTATAAACATTGTTCAATCCAACTTTTAAAATGTCTTGTTTTAGGGTATTAATAATATCATATAGTTCGACAATAATATTGTTTGATTCCTCATCAACTATTGAATTACTGCCTTGTTGCCTCGGCTCATACTTGGTAATAATATCTTGAATGAATTCCTTGTCTTCTTCATGTAAACTGGAGTCAAGCCTGCTAATATGTTCCAAAAAAACGACTAAGGCTAATTTTTCAGAATTATCGACTGTAGTGTAAGCCTTTGAAAGCGTAGACCAAAGACTAATAAAGAACTTGTCCGAAGGTTGATCTAACTGAACAGAACCACAAGAGCTTTCTAAACCACAGAGGCTTAGGAAATGACGGCGCTCATCAGCCGTCTGGAGTAGCGAACTCTTCGTTACAATTTGCTGAAGCTGACATTTTTTTTGGATATTGATTCCCTGGTGAACCATGAAAATTCCTCAGTCGATACACCCTACTGTTCAAAAAGTGTTTCTAAAGCTGCCAATTCTGCCTCCGTCTCTGCATCCACTGCTGGTAAAGGTCGCTGCATGATGGAATAGAGCGATCGCTTTTGCACTGTTACCCCTTGCAAACCAATCTCACGCAGATGAGCGTAAATTTTCAGCACTATGTTTCGGCGGTCAGCCTTTATCAAATCAGGACTGCGAAAAATTGTTGCCTTGATAGCAGGCAAAAGAAAGGCTTTTACCTTACTATATTCACCGTCAAACACAGCGTCTTGAGCCTGGTAAACCAATTCCTTAATTTGGGTCAACGACTCCCAATCTTGAGCTGCACGCTTTTCTACACGGAATAGCATATAGCTATAGCCCTCAAGAGGTTTACCATCACGCACAAACACCTTGGTTTTTCCAGGTGTTCCCACCCTCAGGCTGTCATTGACAACACACAGGGTATCTGGATTAATCTGGTCTTCTTCAGCCAAGATAGCAACGAAGTAACCTGGCTTGAGGTCATTATCCCCACCACCACCAGCAGCAGAAAAAGTTTGTTGATACCCCAACTCTAACTGACCTTCCCCAGCACCGATTAAGTCTTCAATCCCCCTATACACAGGTTCTGCTAGCTTCACCACGGTTGAGAGTTCCGGCACGGGCAATAACTCGGAAAACCGCCCCATCGTTTTGATAAATTTGCCGATGGGGTCACTATTCACCATACTGAACAACCCAGCTTGCAACTCCACCAAGCCATCATTAAAGGGAAACAGGGGTGTCAGTGGATAGTTACATTGAATTACTTTATTCAGATTCTCTTTCGACAGTTCTTGTAGGTGTCCTGGCTCAGCCAGATAGGGAATCGTAACAGATTTACCACCATGATTGAACCGAATCGCCGCATGAACGACTGGATACCGTTCCCTAAACCAATCCACATCTCTGGCTAAGCGCATCTCCACCAACCACAGACGACAGTAGGCTTCCCCCGCGTTTATCGGTGTGGCATCGTTATCTACATCAATCCGATATTCTGGTAGGAAAAGGGCTTGATATTTCGGGGAGTCTCGCCTGAACATTTCTGAGAAATTCTGCCAAAGGTTCATCAATTAGCTCCTTGCCAATATCAAGATAGTTGAGTTTGAATGTTTTTCCAGAAGGCACGAAGCGGAACACCAGACGTGGTTCCTGGCTCAAGCAAGCGACCCGCACGCCCTATACCCAGCTTTCCCCGATGAATAGCCACTAATTGCCAATCCCGATTAAAAATTGGCGCACCAGATGAACCCTCATCGGTACTGATGTTATGGTCGATGTAATCGTCTCCTACTTGCACAATCTGACCCAAACCGGAAATTACAACATATTGTCCCTGTGGATGGTGAATCAGGCGAATTTCCTGACTACTATCTAATATGGCATCGATTAGGTTAGCCGTCCGTTGTTTCGGCTCACCTTTGACTCTGACCAAAGCGTAATCGAGTTGGCTAGAGCGTGTCGCCGTATCCAATTCGAGTTCAAAGACATCTGAGTCTAAGCAGTAGCTCCCAGATGTGTAGTTAAAACGCACCCACGCTTGTTTCGCCTGACTTTTGCTAAAAATGTGGCTACAGGTGAGCAGCAGATTCTTCCCGATTAGGACACCTGTACCAATGCCAGTTCCTTTAGGCGACTCAATTCTGCCGACGGCACTGCGAGCTGCTAAAGCTTTGAGGTTTTCCTGTCCCTGTTCAGCTAATCGGGTGAATAAAGCTACATCTTGGTCTGCCAGTCCATAGATTGGAGCCAGGTCGCATAAGTACTGAAGTAGACTCACCATCGGGTGATAATCCAATCGTTGATTAGAGATGCGGTAACTTTTAAACGCTGCGACTAAGGCTTGAGCAAATCTATTGGGCTGCGTATCAAGTCTTAGGTTGCTTAACAGAGCATGATCGACTCCCGCACTGTCCAGAAACTCTTGGCGATCGCTAGCAACGTTAACCTTAATAGCAAATTGATTTAACGCCCGATTTAAAGGTACAACATCTCTCTGCTCCAGAAATAATTCAGGATTCATAACACTTTTGAACCTCTTGAAACAGGTCAGATAATAAAGCGTCTGCCTCTTGTAGGTTAGGAGGGGATAGTTCATCGGTCATCTTAAGCATCTCCTTGGGATTTCAATAGGTTGCTGATAAGCAACTTAATATTTTGTAAACAAATTTATATATCACTGCTTAACTGGCAACCGAATCGTAAAAATCGTACCTTTGCCCACAACAGATTTACAACCAATCTGCCCAGAATGAGCATTAACAATAAGTTGAGTTAAATACAATCCTAACCCACTACCCGAACGAGGATTCATACCCGCAGAGGGCAGAGAATCAATTCTATGTTGCCCACTCCGAAACCGCCGGAATAATTCCCGTTGCTTTACCGAAAGAATACCACATCCCGTATCTTGGATAACAATAACTATCCCATCAATCGACCGCGATTTGCGATATCGTATCTTTATAAACCCCTTGCTAGTAAACTTAATCGCATTACGCACCAAATTAGTAAAAACTCGGTGCAATTCCACGCGGTCGCCCTCAATCCAGACATCTCCCTGAAATTCACGACTCGCTTCCAGTGATAGACTCACCCCTTCAGCCACCAGAAACTGGAGTTGTTCCACTACATCCTTGAGCAACTTCTGTAAATTCACCGGGGATAAATTCAACTTTTTATCGCCCGCTTCAAACTTAGAAACTGCTAAAAACTTCTGCACCAAATCTTGCAGCCCTTGGTTACTTTCCTGCATCAACCGCAGCACTTTTATCGCTTCCGCCGATAATTCTCCACATCCCCCCTCGCACAAAAACTTCAACATCCCCTGATTAGCAACCAACGGCGTATTTAAATCATGGGTTAAACACGCCATCAACTCATCTCTCGCTTCCAGGCTTTTTTTCAACCGCAGTAATGACCTCACTCGCGCTAGCATTTCCGCCTCAGCAATGGGACGATGAATAAAATCCTCAGCCCCCGCGTCTAACCCCTGAACAACCAGCGAGTTCGGTGAATCCTCTTCCACCTGACTCGTCATCAACAAAATTGGCAGGTTGCGTAAGTGAGGATTACGGCGAATTCGCCGAGTGACCTCAATCCCATCTATCCCTGGCAAACGCACATCCATTAAAATCAAATCGGGGTAAAAACCTTTGAGCCGTTGCAAACATTCCTCACCCGAACTCGCTTTCTTTACAGAATAGCCTTGCCGCTTGAGAATGAGTTTAATCAACTCAACATTAATCGGTGTATCATCCACCACTAAAATACGGATACGGTGATGGGCAAGCGCTCTCAAGATAGTATCCCTTCCCGTAACGCTTGGACAGCAATTTGCGTGCGGCGTTCACAAGCCAACTTTCTAAACAGATTCCGCACATATACCTTGACAGATGCCACACTCAGGTACAGTTGCTGGGCAATTTCTGAATTATTATAGCCATTGACAATCAATTCCAAAACCTCGTACTCTCTGGGACTTAAATTATAATCCCCATTAGCACTTTTTGGCTCACCTTGATGAGAACTTGCGCGTGATTCCCCTTGAGTAGACTGATAACTTTGACAATAACTTAGCACCACACTAGCAATAGCTGGGTCGATAAAATTCTCACCAAGCGCCGTAGCCTTCACTGCTGGGTAAAGTAGAGATGGGTCTAACGTTTTCCGGCAATAAGAATCCGCTCCCGCCTCGAACGCGGCTAAAACAACCTCCTGACTATTCCAAGACGTGAGAATAAGAACCTTAGGAATCCCATAGTCACTCTTTCCCTGACAATCGCCCGTCTTCAACGCTTTAGTTAATTGAATGCCATTCATATCGGGCAACCCAATATCTACAATAATTATATCCGGTTGAACCGAGCGATTTAATTGCAGGCATTGAGCGGCTGTCCCGCATTCCCCCACCAGCTCAAGATTAATATTAGCATTATGACTTTTCGCTTTTTCTTTTTTCAAGACTAGCCCGATCCCCATGCGAGTAAACTCATGGTCTTCGACAATCAAAACCTTATAAGTTTTCGTCAATTCCATACCTCCTCCAGCTTTTGATTTATAAAATAAACGCTCCTCAAAATCAGGTTTATAGAAGTTCATTTTTTAAGAATGAATTATAAATTAGGAAAAATTTATTGCTTCTGCCAACGTGCATCCACCCCACGTCCCTGACAAGTCAAACGTCCAGCATCCCGCTCCCGACGCAAGATACGACGAATCAAATCAATTCCCACCGTTGGACATCGCTCCTGCAACTCTCGAATCGAAAATTCCCTAGGTAAATTGTTAATCACATCCAACACCATTGCCGTTTTCGTTCCCCTCGTAGACGTAACCACCCCCACCCTTGTCTCAAACTCCCGATACGCCGACAGCACCATCACTCCCAAAAAATATTCCCACCATGGTAATAAGTTATGCTCTCCTTCATGCCAACCTTGGGAAGACTGATACAGCGTATCATAGTAACTTTCCTTAGTTCTCTCGACAATCCGCTCCAAACTAATAAACCGCCCCACCTCATAACCCGCTTTATAAAGTAGCAATAGGGTAATCAACCTTGCCATTCGCCCATTCCCATCTAAAAACGGGTGAATACATAAAAAATCCAGAACATAGGTCGGAATAAGCAATAACGGCTCTATCTCACTCGACTGCCAAAGGCGATTAAACTGGTCATGCAAACGTTCCATTGCCACAGGCGTCGCATAAGCGGGAGTCGGTCGAAACCTGACCACCTTAGTCCCATCCGGATAGGTGGCACTAATTTCATTATCCACCGTTTTCCAGCGCCCCCCTGTATTAACAGCAAACTGGTAAAGGTCACGATGAAGTTGTAAAATAATATTCGGCGTAAACGGAATATGGGCATAGCTAGTGTGAATCGTTGTCAGGACATCCCGATACCCAGCAATTTCCTGTTCCGAGCGATCGCGTGGTGTTGTTTTTTCCGTAACCAGCTTTTTAATCCGCTCCAACGGTACCGTAATCCCTTCAATCCGGTTAGAAGACTCCGTACTCTGAATCACCGCCGCTTGGCGCAACGTTTCCAGAACTTGGGGCGCTTGTTCCTTAAACAACTCCTGCTTACCCTTATACTCTCCAATCAAGCGAATCGTTTGCAGCAGTCTTTGATTAATCGGTTGCTGTTCAATGAACCCTTGTTCAAATGATTTCATGTTAATTTTGCCTCATAACCTTTTAACCCTTCTTCACTCTCCAAGAACATCGGTACAGTAATCAGATTGAACTGACAAATTAATTCTCTTGAGCTTTATCATTATTTAGAAAGTGAAGCCCTTCTCGCCGAGTATTTTGGATTGTGAATGGCTCTACTTATCAGCATAAACTGCTCAACATCTGCAGCAGTGAGTCGAGATTGCTCCACCTGCGTCCATTGTCCGGCTTCTAACCCTGGCTTTGACTCATACTTAGCTTTCATCAACTGCTCCCCGTCAGCATTGCGCTCTAACACCAGCACCCGCGTTTCCTCCTGCGTTTGCCAATAGGCGGTATAAATATCTCCCCGATGTTGGAGGGTGGACAGCGAATAGAGCATCTGAGCGACAATTGGAGCAACAGTCTGAGTAAACTGCTGTTGAACAGAGTCGGGTTGCCCTGCTATCGATTCAGAATTAGCATAGGAGATTGGGGATAGAGCCACTACGTCCCGTTTGGCATCCCACTCCACTCCCCGATAGTTTTGCAGTCCCGGTAAAGAATAGGCGTTCCCCAGCTTATAACCGGGAAAATTGATACCATTGAGTCCAAAACTAATGCCCATAACCTCACCCTCAGGGGTCATCGCCGGACGCACCGTGACATCAGATTGCTGGAGTCTAGATACTAGCTGCGTCAGGGTGGGACAGTCCCGAGTATTGTCATCAATGAGCCGTTGTAGCTGTCGGATAACAGGTAACTCTGGGGGTTGGTAGCGCTTACCATTGGCATAGTTAACTTGTTCTTTCCGGTATCGCCGCATTTGTCCCGTCGTCGGAGCGCGGCGTTCTCGGTCTGCTCTTGTCGGTGTTAGCCTATATTCAGCTTCAATTTGAGACAGTACCTGCTGAGTGCGCTTATAGTCCCAAGAATCCTGAACACAAGTGCCATCAAGCCTAACCCGACTGGCAACGATATGGACGTGGTCGTGTGTCGTGTCGGTATGCCGTGCCACGATATATTGGTTGCGGGTAAACCCCATGGCTTGGAGGTAACGTCCGGCAATTTCACACCAGGTCCGGTCATCCAGATGGTCGCGTTGGGGTAGCGACAGCGATATATGACAAACGGGTTTAGTCACTCGCTGGTTGAGAAAGTGGCAGATGCTGAATTCTCCACTTAATTCACTGGGGTTCTCTCCAGCCATATTCCCACCAATGAGCGTTGCCCCCTGTTTATTGAGAACATAATTGAGGCATTTTGTAAAGTTATTCCCCTTGACCAATTTGCCAATCATTTTAACATTCAAAACACTAAAGATTTGCCCCAGTAATTTCCAGACGCACTTGCTTAATCAGTTGCTTAAGTTGCTCAAGTAAATCGGGTTCATCCGTCGCCGTGGCTAACTGGTCGAGTTTCTTACCAATGCGACCAAGTTCCTCATAGGTGAGCAAAGCCACCTCACTAATCCGCCGGGGAGTATGGCGATTGAGTCCCTGATGTCGCAGGTAAGCCGAGATTCTCAGATTGTGGCTGGCGGCTCGTTGTTGAATTAGCACTTTCTCTTCACTGGTCAGACGAATTTTTACGAGTTCTGTGCGACGTGATTTGGGTGACATTGTTTCTTTAAGTCTCACAAAAGCCATCGTTTTCACTTTACAAGTTTCTGGACGGTTTTGCCCATTAGCCTTTAGGCTAATTCAGTTTAGCCACTTGGTCGATGTGCCTTGTCTAAAGGGTTGGCTAGGGTGAGAACAGCGTTGATGCAAGAGGGTTCCATCCTTAAAAGTTATGGCTAAAGCAACAACAACTCCAAAAACTGTTATGCCCCAGGTGGTGATTTCCATCGACTTTGGCGGGTCAGATACGAAGGTAATTGCGGAGAAAGTACCTGTTGAAAATGCCAAGGATGTTCTCGGCAAATCCCACAGCTTCTCCTTTGCCATGTCTCCAGAAGTTTCTGTGGTTTCGGCAGAGTCTTTACGAGACTATACAAACTCAAGGATTGGCAATGCCCCCCCGGAGTATTCGGCATGGGTAGGCAGTCACGATACCTATACCGCCGTGGGACATCTAGCAAAGCATCGCTTTCACGGCAATCCAGGACTCGGGGAACTCAAATACGAAAGAGCGATCGCCAAAACCTTAGCCGCCGTTTGGGTGGTTCAGCAACGTTTGGCACTACCCAACAAATTCAATATCGCGCTGTCGGCATTACTTCCATACAGTGAATATGCCGATAAACAGCGGTTCGAGCCGTTGTTAACCCAAGCCCTGCGTCACTTTGAGACACCCACAGGACGCTGCCGGGTCAAGCTGCTGACGTTTCAGTGCCGACCGGAAGGAGCGGGTATCTATCTCGTCCATTCTCGCATCAGAGGAGAGTCTTTGCTGAATAAGTCCATAGCCGTGGTCATGGTTGGCTATCGCAATGCCTCGATTCTGTCTGCCCAATATGGGGAAGTGGGCAAGGGCGTCACCTGTGACTTGGGCTTTGTCAAGATGGTGGAATCGGTCAAAGACTCTACCTCTGGACAAAATGCCGAGCGTCTAACGCCCGCCATTGTCGCCGCGGCTGATCCGGTGAACCCCGAGGCTTTGGCTCACTTAGCTCGCAGTAGCGAACCCAGTCACCGCGCCGCTGATGTGGAGAATCTGGTTAAGGCGATTAAACTCTGTCGCGGCGACTATATCACAGCTTTAACCAATTGGATCGATAATCAACTCGCGGATGGGGTTAGTGAGATCGTCTTTTGCGGAGGTACAGCCGCTTATCTGAAATCCCAACTTACTGATTACTACAGTACCAAGGGAATTGAGCTGTACTGGAATGCCAACATGGTCATTCCCAAACGCCTGTTGTGCGATCGCCTAACTCCTGATCGCTTGTCTGATGTTTACGGAGTCTTTCTGTTTTTCCGAGACAAGGTAATGAACGAGGTCATGGGTTGGCTGGAGATGCAGCAACCAGAAACCTCACCCACGGAGTCATCCTCCTCCGAACCCGTCACACTCCATATCCTCAGCGCTTCTTGAATTGGGGTTTGGCTAAACAAGGGGGTTTTAGTGCTTTTTGATTACAGCTAATCACCCTTGCGATCGCAGGTTTAAGCAGCAAACTGTGTCCCCAAAACCATATCTTGCTCTACCGAGAAACTGGGGGTGTTCGTCACGGTAGGAGAGAGACTCAAGGAACCAGGGATGAATTGGAGGATGGGGATGAAGCAGATGAAAAAGAACCAGAACGAGACCAACGGATACAAGAAATGTTGGACGAAGCGAGGCTGGCTAATCCCGAAACCGCTTTTTTAGGAAAAGGGAAATGGCACGACCCATTCAATTAGAGCCTCCCTTTTTATCAGCCCCCAATCATTAACAA